>JBDTUL010000259.1:0-8501 GCA_040007735.1 Gammaproteobacteria bacterium
CACTGAGGCACCGAATCAAGTCAATGCCTGAGGGCAACGCTCGCATCCAGGTGCTCGCCCTCCTCTACTGGGAAGTCTTTGCGTAGGTCACCTTGCTGCCGTCAAGGCTCAAGAAATCCAAGTCCTGCATCGCCTGCAGAATCGCCGTAACGCCGTCGGCATCCACTTGCCTCTGAAAGAACGCAGCGACAGCCCTTGAGAGCGTGACTGCGCTGCGAGGCCGGGTTGCCTTAGGCCGCTCCAGCCTCTCCATGAATAGTCGGGCTCGCTCCTCGGCGGATCTCGGTGTCGCAGCCTTGACGAGAGGAATCTCGTCAACCGACGGCGAACGGTAACTCAGGATTTTCTTTGACTTCAGGTGCGCAATCAGCGGATCAAATCCTGTGTCTCTTGAAATGATATGGAAGAAAGCGTCCGGGAATTGCACCGCTAGCTGGCCGATATAAAACGCGATGTGGAAGTCGAGGGCATTGGAGCCAGTACCCGCAATCTTCACGTACTTTGCCCTACCAGCCATTTCCTGCATGACAGTAGCCAGCTCGAACGGAACTCTCGATTGATTGGCGCCGACGAACACCAGGATCTCGAAGTGGTCGGCCGTCAGACAGGCCAGGGATGCCGGCTTTACGTTCTCGAAGTCGATCAGGACGAAGTTTTTTCGCAAGCTCCCACTCCGGGCGAAGCCGATGGCTGATCCGTTGACCGCCACTAGCCTCGCACGCCACATGCCTTTCGCGCCACGAAACAGCCTCGGCGCATGAGAGAAATGAGACCTCCAGCAAGTCCATCACGAGCACTGGATTCGACAGGCAATCATGACCTGCCGTGGGACTCGCTCCCCACGCAGCTGGCGAACTACCGGATGCTTCAGGGAATGTTGATCGGCGTGAGCCGCTTCCGCAAAGTGCGCGGCGCCGCGGCACGCGCCTTCGCCTTGGTCAGGCGAGCGCCACAGTGTGGGCAAAACATAATCTCGATACCACCACCGCCCGCACTCGGGGCTATGGCGGTGAACCAGGAACGGGCCTTCGGCCACCACTCGTACCGAATGTCGTGATAGCACGCGAGCGTGTGGCCCCGAAATTCAGGGCAACACACCTCGAATGAGCGCGGAACCGACTGCGTGCCTGCCGGGCAGGCAGTGCCGTCGCGATGCGGGGGTGCACTTCCGCGACGGACGAGTTTTCCCCCATGGGAGAGGCTCGCAGCTTTCACCCACTGGCGAGTAACTTCAGGTGCATCGTCCGGATCGAGCCGTTTGCGATCTGGAGTCCTCAGAGTCGTTGCAGACCGCTACGGACTGGTGGCTGCAGCTGAAACAGGCCGGCGGTGAAGGCATGGTTGTACAACCTCTGGATTTCATCGCGCGCAATGCGAAGGGCCTCATCCAGCCTGCACTGAAAAGTCGCGGCCGCGAATACCTCCGCATCATTTATGGGCCAGAGTACGACCTGCCGCAGAACCTGGAGCGCCTGCGCCATCGGGGACTCTCCGCAAAGCGCAGCCTTGCGCTGCGAGAGTTCTGCCTAGGGCTCGAGGCGCTAACCCGGTTCGTGCAGGGGCAACCGCTGCGGCTCGTGCACGAGTGCGTGTTCGGCGTCCTGGCGTTGGAGAGCGAGCCGGTCGATCCCCGGCTTTGATCGCTGCTATCATTCCCGCCCGTCTGCATTCGGGATCACCGCCATGCTCGATGTCGGAACGCGCGCCCCGGAGTTCACGCTACCGGACCAGGACGAGCGCGATGTCTCGCTCACCTCGCTCCTTAACCTGGGGGCGCTGGTGCTGTTCTTCTATCCTGCGGATTTCACGCCCGGGTGCACGCGCGAGGTGTGCATCGTGCGCGACCTGTTTGGGGATCTGGTCAAGCAGGGCCTGAACGCTGCGGGCATCAGTCCGCAGGGCGCGCAGAGCCATCGCGAGTTCAGGGCCAAGCACAACCTGCCGTTCACGCTGCTGTCAGACGAGGACAAGGAGGTCGTGAAGATGTATGAGGTGAACGGGCCGCTGGGCATCGGCGTGCGGCGCGCCACTTACCTCATCGACCCGGCGCGGAACATTCGGGATGCGGTGTTGGCGGATTTTCGCATCGGATTGCATGAGGACTTTATTCGCAGAGCGATGGCGTTGGGTGGGAATGGGCGTTGATGTTGGCCGGCGCTGCTCGCAGATAAGAGCCCTCAAACGCCGGGCGGCTGGAGACGCGCCACCTCACAGGTAGCAGCGAAGTCCCCGAGCGCAGCAGCGAAGCGCTGAAGCGTCTTAGTACCTCATCCTGAGCACACTCGCCTTCCCAAACGTCGGCACCGTCACCACGTAAATGTTGTCGTACTCCTCATCGCCGATCGGCGAGACGGAGATGCCACTCAGTTTGCGAATGATCGCGGGCACCGTGTTGCTGTGGCCAACGATGAGCGTACGGCCGCCGCGATGCTCATGCAGAACGTGCTCCACTACCCCGCTCACATCCCCCGCCGGCAGAACCGTCGCACGGATCCCTAAGCGCGCCGCCAGCGGCCCAGCGGTCTGTTGCGTACGCTTGGTGTCGGTCACATAGATCGCCTGGAGTCGCCCAGCGCCTTTCACCTCTCCAAAGATCTGCGCCAGCCGCTCGGCTCGGCGCTCACCCGCAGCGGCGAGCGGAGGGTTGTCGATAGTCACCATCTCCTTCTCGGCATGGCGAACGAGCACCACCGTCGTGGTGGTGGCGCTCCGGTAGGCGCCAATCGCCAACGCGACGACGGCAAAGAACAGTACCCACATCAGCCAGAACGGGGCGAGGAAGGGGCGGCGGTGACGAGTAATCGCGGGGGGTTGCATGGCGCGCAATCATAGTCGAGCCGCAAGACGATCTGGCGCATTCCGGCGCTCTTTCGATGCCTCGCTGCACGTACGAGCTAAAGATCGTAACTTATTGTTTACAAAAACCCGATAGCTAGCACTTCAGACACGGCCTGGACAGTGGCGGCGGCGCGCAGCAAGCCGCGGCTCCGGCCACCCGTCATGTTGCCGTGCCGCTGCGATCTACTGCCGCAGGATGCGGTTCTCTCTCCAGGGCGACTTCGGAACCACCGCGTCTTGCAAGAAGCGCTGCTGGGACTCCACGGACATCGCCTTCACGGTGCCGGTGGGCGGCCCCGCGCAGCTTCCGAGGTCGCGATAGCTGAGCGCCGCAGAAAGGCGGCCCTCCGCCACATCGCCCAGGTCGTGGGTGAAGTCATCCGCCACCGAGCAGCCCGGCGGCCGCGACTGCGGCTCCCCGGCTCCGCCCACCGTGTTGATGGGCGAAAACCCGTCCGTGTAGTCCCCGAACCCTTTCGCATTCACGCCGCGAAATTGAATCGAGAAATACGTGGTGCCGCAGTTGTCGAACGGATAGAACCCGTACGGCTTGCCACACGTGGTGGACCCAATCTGGATCACCTCGACGTTCACGCCACGCAGGCTGTTGATGATGGATTCGCTCGCCGAACACGTGTTCGAGCCCGTGAGCACGAACACGCGCGGAAGACTCAGCGTTGGCAGCGCTTGCCCCTTGGCCAGCCCTTGCGTGAACCCTTGCGTAGTGTTGTGGAACTGCGTGGGCAGCAGCGCCTCACCCGTAACCGGGTCGGTGGTGGGGTGCTTGTCGTTGAACTTGAGCTGTTCGAAGGTTTGACCGGCGGTGGCCGTGGGGCCGGCGATCATGTAGGCGAGCTCGTTCGCGATATCGAGGAAGCCGCCGCCGTTGTATCGAATGTCCAGCACCAGGTCGGTGACACTCGCATCGCGAAGCGTCGTGATTGCGGTGACGAGCGCGCCTTCAGCGGTTGCGATGTGATCGTTGAACAGGATGTAACCGACAGGGCCCGTGCCCGTAGGCAACGTGCGAACGTTCTGCACCGGCACGGTAGAAAAATTGGCGGACGTCAACGTGATCGTGCGCGGAGTCGTCGAGCCCACATCCTTGATCGTGAACGTGTGAGTCTCGTTGGCGGTGTCGGGAAACAACCCCGCGTTCAGGGTATCCACACCGGCGCTGCTGGATGTGTTCACCACATCGACCCCATCTACCTCCAGCACTTCGGCGCCTCGCGCAACGCCTGCCGCTACCGTTGCGGAAGGCGGGCTCGGCTCTACATAGGCGATCACTGCGCGGCGAGGAGGAGTTGAAGCCAGCAGCGCCCACTGCAATCCATAGCTCACTTCCACGCCACCTTGCGAGAGGGCTTCCCAGTCGGTGGTGGCATAGGTGAAGTGGAATTTGTCTTTCGCCGCGCCCGAGGCGGTGAGGGCCGAGGTCTTCAGGCGTTCGAAATAGGCGTCCGTCGTATACAGCGCCGGATTGAGATCGGGCACTTCGCTGTACCAGAGGTACAACTCGTTGGTCCACGAGCGCAGCCAGTTGTTCTGGTCCGTCATGGTCCCCGTGACGTCCGGATAGCGCTCTTTCGTGAAAGGGTCGACGCCCGAGCGCGGTGAGGCGCAGCGCGCTTCGAAATTCGACGAAGGCTGGTAGATGCCCGACTGCCAGATCGTGGAACCGCCGCCGTTGTTGCTGCCCACGCCGGTGACATTGCCTTGACCGCCGCCGCCGCAGCCGGCGGCCAGCAACACCATCGCGGCGACCGGAACATGGCGCCACATCATCGAAATCTCACGCATGCGAATCCCTGTGTCCGTGAATCCTGCGAATCGTTATGCCGCCGCTCCGAATAGTGCGCCTGCCCCGGCGGTAATTGCCATGGCGAGCCCGCCCCACAACACAACCCGCGTGGCCGCTTTCATTGGGCTGGCACCGCCGGTCCGGGCGGAAATTATGCCCAGAAGTACCAGAAAGCCCAACGACGCAGTCACGGTTGCGGGAACCAGCAGGGCCCGAGGCGCAATCAACACCACCAGCAGCGGCAAGAGTGCCCCTGTCGCGAAACTGCTGGCGGAAGCGAGCGCGGCCTGCAGTGGCCGGGCCGTATTCATTTCGGAGATGCCCAGCTCGTCGCGGGCATGCGCGCCGAGCGCGTCGTGCTCCATCAGCCGCAGAGCGACTTTGCGCGCCAGCTCCGCATCCAGGCCGCGGTGCACGTAGATGCGGGTGAGCTCGTCCCGCTCGGATTCGGTTTCCTCGACGAGCTCGCGGCGCTCCTTGGCCAGGTCCGCCTCTTCGGTGTCGGACTGTGCGCTAACGGAGACATACTCCCCCGCCGCCATCGACATGGCACCGGCCACGAGCGCCGCGACCCCGGTAATGAGGATGTTCTGCGGCGAGGCTGCTGCCACCGCCACACCGATAATCAGGCTCGCGGTCGACACAATGCCGTCGTTCGCGCCCAGCACGGCGGCGCGCAGCCAGCCCAGCCGGCCTACCTGATGACTTTCTCGCTGCCTGTGACGGCTATGTCGGCTCATGACTTCCTGAGGATCGGATCTAAAGATCGGGGGCCGGCGTCTGCCGGCGGCGGGGTGGAGTGTAGAACGCCCCGTCCACAACGCGGCACTTCGCCATGACGCGGCTCCATTTCAGCTCCTTCTGGTAGTAGATCTCGGCCCAGAGTGGCTCTCCGGCAACGCCCCATTCGACGGATGCGAGGGCGATGTTGGCCTTCGCGGCGGGGGACCACACGGCTGACGTCACGGTGCCAATCGCTTTGCGGCGACGGTTGTACAGGAAGGCGTCCTTCGCGGGTTTGTTACCTTCTATGTCCAACTTCACCAGGCGGTAACGCGAACCGTTGCGCCGCTCGGCGAGCAGCGCGCGCCGGCCGGTGAAATTCGGCTTGGTGAAATCGACGAGCCAGTCCAACCCCAGCTCGAGCGGCGAGCGTGTGCGGCCCGGGCGCACGGCCTGGTCCGCGGGCACGAAGTCTACGCCGGCCTGGATATAGCCGGCTTCTATGCGGCTCATTTCGAGCGCGAGCGTGCCCATTGGCTTGATGCCGTGGAGACGGCCCGCGTCGAACAGGCGATCCCACAGCGGTATCGCGTGGGGCGCTTCGATCCACAGCTCATAGCCCAGGTCGCCGGTGAAGCCGGTTCGCGACACCATGAGCTGGGTACCTTCGAATGGGTACGTGCTCGCGGCGAAAGGGTGAAGGTGCTCGACGCCCTCGAGACCAAGTTTCTTCAACACGGCGCAACTGGTGGGGCCTTGCAAAGCGAGTGCGGCAATGTCGTCAGTTTCTTCGGTGATCGTTACGTCGAAGCCGAGCGCGCTTGCGTGCAGCCAGTCCAGTTGTCGTTCCTGGGAACAGAGGCGGTATTCGCCGGGCGTCAGATGGAACAGCGTGCCGTCGTCGATGACCTGGCCGTCTTCGTTGCACCAGACGCCGTAGCCCACGTGGCCGGGGCGGATCCTGCTCACGTCGCGCGTCATCAGGCGGTTCATGAACGGTAAGGCGTCCGGGCCCCTCACCCGCTGCTTGGTGATCGGGGATAGATCGAACGCCGTGCAGGCGTTGCGGAGCGCGGCGTATTCGAGTGCGATGTCGAAGTACGCGTCGGGGACGGTGTAGTCCTTCCAGCGGTGCCACAGATTCAGTTTGTTCGCGGCCGAGGTGCGCGAATGGAATGGGGTGGGATAGACCGCGGTTTGGAAGTGGTTGCGGGATCTCATGCTCGCAGCACCACTTTCGCGGCGTTGTAACCCGCGCATCCCATCACGCCGCCACCGGGGTGAGAGCCTGCGCCACACAGATACAGGTTGCGAATTGGCGTGGCGTACTGGGCTGCGCCGGGCACTGGCCTGAGCATCAGATATTGATCGAGCGTGATTTCGCCGTGATGCCAGTGCCCGCCCGTCATTCGAAACTCGCGCTCGAGGTCGGGCGGCGCGAGCAGTTCCGCGTCGATGACCAGGTCTCGCAGGCCAGGTGCGTGGTCTTCCAGCACGCCCAGAACAGTGTCGCGGAATTTGTCGCGGCGAGCGTTCCAGCCGCCCGCCAGATCATATGGGGCGTACTGCACGATTGCACTGAGCACGTGCTTCCCCGATGGCGCGAGCGTTGTGTCGTGAACAGATGGAATGGAAATCTCGAGCACGGGGCGCTCGGAATACTCGCGGTACTTGGCTGGGTTGAAGGCCTGATCGATGTAGTCGAGATCATCGGCAATGATCAAACGCTCACCCACGTGAGCGGGGTCCACGCGGGCGAAGTTTGGCAAGCCCGACAGCGCCAGATGTAATTTGGCGGCTGTGCCCTTGATTCGGATGTGGTCTACGCGTTGCGCGAATTCGGTCTCGAGGTGGCGCGCACCGAGCAGTTTCAGGAAGGTGGTTTTGGGGTCGGCGTTGGAGACCACGGCGGAGGCGTGAAGCTCTTCGCCCGTTTCGAGCCGCACGCCGGCTATGCGATCGCCGTCGAGCAACAGAGATGCCACTGGGCTGGAGATCCTGATTTCGGCGCCGGCAGCGCTCGCGGCGGCCGCCATGGCGGTTGTCACTGCGCCCATGCCGCCGCGAGGGAGAAGTAGACCACTGCTTTGCTCGCCACCAGAACGCAGACGAGATCGGTCGCGCATGCCGCGCTCAGTGCCCACGCCGCCCGTGCCGCCCTCGCTGTCCAGGGCGTTGCGCTGGCCACTTAGTCGGTGAAGCATGCTCAACACGGTGTGCCCCGAGCGCGGGCCAAGGTTGGTGCCAAGTACGCCGTCGAGCGCCAGGGCGCCTTTGAGTTGGGCGCTCTCGAAGCACTCTTCCAGCACATCAAAAATATTCATGGTGGCGATGCGCAGGAACTCCCGCATGTCCCTGCGGCCGAGCATGCGTATGTCAAAGGCAAGCAACGCCGCCGACATCGCTTCGCGCCAGCTTTGCCAGGCGAGCCGCGACGGCACGCGTCGATGCTGGCGCGCCAGCAGTGCCGCGAATCTGCGCATGCGTGCATCGAACTGCACGAGTGCAGCTCGATCTTTCGCGGACAGCTCGCCCTGCTCCACCGCCACGCCATTCAGCACGAGCGGGGACCCAGAACGCGCTAGTGCCACAGTGAGCAAACCCATTCGTGCGAACGAGAGCCCGTGCGAGGCGAGCTTCAGATCCTTCGCCACCACGGGATCGAGCCCGTACAAAAGATGAGCGCCCGCGGAAACCTTGAACCCCGGTGAGAACTCGCGCGTCACAGTGGCGCCGCCAACGCGCGGCGCGGCCTCCAGCACAACGACTTCGCGGCCGGCGCGCGCGAGATAGGCTGCACACACCAAGCCGTTATGCCCGCCGCCAATGACAATGACGCGATCCCGCTCAGTCATCGCCCCAACTCGCTGGCACGGTAGAAGGCCGCCTGAGATCTCGCAGAACTTCGCGCGCGGCATTCGCGCCGGGCGCCCCCATCACGCCGCCGCCGGGGTGCGTGCCGGAGCCGCACATATACATCCCGCGCACCGGGCCCCGGTACTGCGCGAAACCCGGAAACGGCCGGTTGAAAAAAAGCTGATCGAGCGTCAGCTCGCCCTGGAAAATGTTGCCCTCCGTGAGCCCTGCTTCGGCTTCGAGCTCCCGTGGCGTGCGCACTTCCGCATGCAGGATCAGG
>JBDTUL010000260.1:0-8492 GCA_040007735.1 Gammaproteobacteria bacterium
ACACCAGTTTGAATGAGCGACGCGGCGTACCGAAATCCAACGGCCTAGTGGCTTCAAGTCTCATGCGGCAATACCGAGACAGCACAAACCGAGAACAGGAGCAGGGTTCGAGCTCATCTCGCATTCACGGTGGCGGCGATCTCGGTCTTCATCTGACCGAACTCGGCCTGCGTGATTTCACCGCGGGCATACCGCTCGCTCAATATATCGAGCGCCTCTTTCCGCGGCTGTCGGCCGTAGGTGCGGGGTATCCGATAGATATACCCCCAGTTTCCGACACGCGAAAACAGCACAATCATTACGCCGAACCAAAGAAACCAGCCCCAGCCCCAGCCTGAGTACCAGTTGGTCCAATGCGCGTACATCCTCGGCGCGGCTCCTTCAATGAACAGGAGAGGGTCTCACAAGCTCTCGATGGTTCGCCCGCAGATCCACCTCGGGATCTGCGGCATAACTCTGCGTGGCTAAACTGCACGAGGATGCACAGCGCTATCCGTGGCATGCCTGCGAGGCCCATTGCGCCGCCTTAGAGCCGTCCGCAGGTTTGCTCCATTCGGCGGTACGCGGTGGAGTGACCTCGGTCTCCGCCATCTGTTGCTCCTGTCCTTTGTTGACGATCGCAGCCACGGCGATCTTGCCTTGCTCGCAGTCCACCGCATACTGAATACGGCGGCTTTGGTCGGCGCCGGAGTCGACCACTACATCGAAGCGGGCTTGAGGTCCGCGTTTGGCCATGCTACCCGGGACTAGCTTGACGTTTTCGCTGGGCTTGACTCCGGGCATCGATCCGCTCGACTGCTCGTCGGCCGCCAACGCGGTTGCGCTGGCCGCTAGGGTGAAGCCGAGCGCCAGAAATAGCTTTGCTGAGATCATGCCTTTCTCCTATATCGATACGCTGCGGCACGCGCAGCGTGAGTTTGGTTCAGTCGTGCAAAGGAGCATCGCGCCCCTCCCTTATGACGCAGTGTGGTGTGCGGAGTTCCAAGACAGAAGTAACAGCTTTTGCACGGCATCGCGGTGACTTTGGTCACTTCACGACAGTCACGGCGATGCACATGCGTGAAGCAAGAGGCGGAAGCTCTGAACGTCCGTCACCATGGATTCGGGCGGACGATTGCTCAACGGCGCTTCAATACTTCGCTCTGCGCGGGGCCCGGAAGGGGTGAGCCTCCGGCTGCCATTTGCTTGCGTCAAAACATGTGGGTGCGCTCGGCGACTTCCTGGCTCCTGGCCGCGACCGTCTAGTTTCCGGGATACTCGGACGTAACCGACGGCCTGTCTCGCGATCGCAAGGCTCCACTCGATCAGAGCCGGCGAGGTCGCACGCGCCTCCATACCATTTCCTCATATCGATCACGCGGCCCGACACTAGGGGCCCGGAGATTGGGCTCTTGACAGGACGCTGGACCGGCCGCCCCGAGCACGGCCGTAACGGATGCAGCGACCAATACAAATCTCACTTTAACTTTGATCTCATTCCTATCTCCACCGCCGTACGCGAATCGTGGCGCCGGCTTACAGCCCTCCAGGCATCAAAGGACGATCAACCAGTGCTGAACGAAGATCACTCCTTCGATATTGAAAACCACCGCCGCAAAGAACATGACGCTCACCAGAATGCCGGACAGTGCGAGGAAGCGCGTGCGCCCTTCCCGGCTTTCACCGTTTGGTTACCCGACCCCTTCATCTCCCCTCGCGTTCTGCGCAAGGCGGAGTACGACAGGAAAAAGCTGGTCGCCGTAACCACAAGCGCACGGATGCTCAACGCAACCAGGACGCTCCACATCAAAGCGGGATACTGGGAAGATTCGAGCGGCGCATGCCCCGGATAACAGCCGTATCCGCTCACCAAGTAGTTGACTAAGTCCTGTAACCACCACACCGTGGGCGGGGCACTGATTGCAAAGAAGGCAGCCAATCAGAGACGTTGGCGCGGTGAGGCGCGGGATGGCGGACCGTGCCGCGGTCGATACTCATGAGAGCAAAGGCCACAAGTAGAAGTTGAAGAACACACTGATCCAGACGACGTCCACGAAATGCCAGTAGTAGGCGGTGATCGTCACGGTGATATGCCGGCCGGGCGCAAATTCTCTACGCCAGACCCAGATAAGCACAGCGATCAGCATGACCAACCCTACGGCTACGTGCGCCATGTGAAAGCCGGTGATGATGTAGTACAGCGAGCCGAATGCATGCGAGCGGACGTTGAACGGCTTGTTCATCCATTCGAGCACCTGCAGCCCGACGAAGATCGCGCCCAGTACGATCGCCACGAGCATCCAGCCGCTGAGCCTCCATTGCTGACCCTTACGGAGCGCGCGCTCGCCGGTAAATACCGCAACGCTGCTTGCGATGAGGACGAACGTATTGGCAGCGCAATCTTGAGCGCAAGCGGGCCGTTCGGCGGCCAAGGTCCAGGCTTGGGAGAACAGGTAGGAGTAGCTGAAATGGGCTCTGGTGCAAATAGCGAGGCAATATGTGAGCATCCCGCGTGATCATTGTCCTTAACGGTGTTGGCGCACCGTGAGGCCGCTCGGAAGGAAATGTGCGTGACGGCCGCAGTACCCGGCAGGACCGAAAGTGGCTTTTGCCGACGCTCCACGCCCTCGACGCGTGGTGGACACCCGCGGGTGCGCCGCGTTGCCGCAATCATCGTTGCGTCCACGGCCGCTGGACCACTCGTTGCCGGGGCGCAGGAGTTGGAAAGTTTCGCTGCCCACGCCGCTCAGGCTCGATGGTCGTTCGAGCCGTGGGAACTGGCCTGCCTTGGGTTGAGCGCGGGACTCTACACGTTTGGTTTGGCACGTCTATGGATGCGGGTCGGACGCGGGCGTGGCATCTCTTTGGCGGAGGTCGGCGCTTTTGCCGCGGGCTGGATCGCGATTGTCGCGGCGCTCGTAAGCCCGCTCGACGCGATGGGTGAGGCGCTTTTTTCCATCCACATGGTGCAGCACGAGTTGCTGATGATCGTTGCGGCCCCGTTGCTCGTGCTCGGCCTGCCGCTGGCGGTCTGGACGTGGGCCCTTCCGGCTCGCTGGCGTGGCCCCATTGGGGCATTCTTCCATCGACCCGGTTGGCGTCGTCCGTGGCTAATCTTCACCGGGCCGCTCTGGGCGTGGGCCTTGCACGCCCTGGCGCTGTGGCTCTGGCATATCCCGGCGCTCTTCGAGGCGGCGCTGGACCACGAGGCGGTGCACGTGCTGCAGCACATCTCCTTTCTCGGCACCGCGCTGGTCTTCTGGTGGAGCATACTCGGCGGCGTCACTCGACATGCCCGCGGAATGGCGTCGCTCTCGCTGTTCACGACGATGGTCCACACCGGCGCCCTCGGCGCACTGCTGACGCTTTCGCCGGGTGTTTGGTATCCGAGCTATGCGGCGAGTCCTTTGGCTTGGGGCCTGACGCCCCTCGAAGATCAGGAGCTTGGCGGTCTTATTATGTGGGTGCCGACCGGGTTCGTCTACATCATCGTCGGTATCGTGCTGGCGAGTCGATGGCTTGCCGAACCGCGGCGCACCGAGCTTCGAGACCGCTAGCGACAGTGATACGCAACGGCAACGCGTGACGCGGGTGCTCGAGCGCAAGGACTGCGTCGCTTGCGTGTCGGGTAGCTAAAGACCCTACCGCAGCGTGTAGAGATACGCGGCGATATCGCGGGCCTCGGATTCGCTGACGCCCATGTTCGGCATCGCATTCCCAGGTATCACGCCCTGAGGGTCGCGGATCCAGCGCACTAGGTTCGACGGGTTGTTGCGAAGCATGCCCGCGATATAGGTGCGGTCGCCAAAGCGCGTCAACGGCGGACCGACGTTTCCGTTTGCGCCTGTGACGCCAGGCACCGTATGGCATGCGCTACAGCCAAAGGCGACGATCAGCCTTGGGGCTCTCTTTGCATCGCCTCCTTCGACCACCCAGGAAGGGCCGGCGGCGTAGGCTGGATTGCTGCCGACCGCGGTGAGCATTATCAGAACGGCAACAATGCACGCCTGCGTGGAATGATTCCGCGTCGAATTCGCGAACGAAGGGGTAACGGGGATGCGGGAGTTCATCTTCAGACTCAGCCGCCGCACGGCGCGACGCCTGCGAGATTGAGGGCTGCCAAGCCAGTCGCGATCAGGAACAATACGCTGGCGATCATGCCGGACAGGGCCATGAATCGGGTCCGGCCGTCACCGCCGCCGAGAAGCTGATGGGCATCGCCGGGCTTCTCGTTGAGACTGCGCCGCCAGTTGCCAAAGGCGACAATCAGTGCCGCGACGCAGACAGCGATGGCGACGATTTCGACCCAGGCGGCGATGCCAATGAGATGGGGCCACAACGGCGCTGCGAGCGGAACGTCCCCTGGATAGCAGGCGCGTCCCACGAGGCTGACGTTGACGAGTTCCTGCATGCTCCAGGCCGTCCCGGCACCGAGCAAGCCGAACCAGGCGGCCCAACGGCGCACTCGTCCGCGATGCGGCGATGGATGCGGCTGCCGCTGAGGCGCCGACTCGGAGGAGGAACGTGGAGCACTCATCGCGCCAGATAGGGTGTTACGTAGAAGGTCAGGAAGACCGCCACCCACACGGCGGTAACGAAGTGCCAGTACATGACGGCGATTGCAACGGTCGAATGGCGACGCACGCCGAAGTAACCCAAAATAGTCCATACAAAGAGCATTGTCAGCATCACGACGCCGACGAGGACGTGAGTCAGGTGGAACCCTGTGACCGTAAAGTAGAGCGATCCGTACGCGTTCGAGGCCGGGGTGAAATCCTTCCGGCTCCACTCGGTACCTTCGAGCGCGACAAAGATGATTCCGAGCAGCACAGAAGCCCCGAGCCCGATCAACAACTGTCGCCGATCGCCGCGACGAATGCCCTTCTCGCCCCACCACATCGTTACGCTGCCGAACAAGAGCACGAGGGTCCCGGGTATCGCGAGATCGAGTTTTGGCGGGCCGCCAGGCGGCCACGCACCGGTGGCCTGCGACGAAATGTAAAAGTAGCTGAACAGCAGGTAGGCGAAGAGTGCGGCCTCAGTCACGATCAGGACGACCATACCCCACCAACCGGACGACAAGCGGCCCTTGCTGCCGACGGGGAGCGCCTCGCCTTGGTACAGGAGATCCGCGTTACTCACGGACGATGT
Organism: Gammaproteobacteria bacterium; assembly: GCA_040007735.1. Classification (GTDB taxonomy): domain Bacteria; phylum Pseudomonadota; class Gammaproteobacteria; order Steroidobacterales; family Steroidobacteraceae; genus JADGHX01. Next base: position 5,131 of record JBDTUL010000260.1, read on the forward strand.
CCATTGTCTGCCCGAGCCTCGCTTCGGGCCACAGCCAAACGATCGTCGCCACCAGCGATACGCCGAGCGCGCCGCTGAAAATCCACCATGAGTGCATCAGCATCCCGACGAAGACGATCGACAGCGAGAGCGCGAGCAGGAGCGGCGCAAGTGAATCGCCTGGCATGCGAAGGATGACGTCGGGCTCCGCATCGAGTGGCGAGGTGCCGATCGTTTCGCGGCCGTCATCGAGGAGGAAACCCTCTTCGGTCGAGCTGGCGCCACTGAGGCCTTCCATCCGGCTTTCCCATAGTGGATACCGGCTTGCGACGCTGGGAATCACGGCGAAGTTGTAGGGTGGCGGGGGCGATGCGGTGGCCCACTCGAGCGAGGGCCCGTTCCACGGATTGGGACCGGCACGCTCGCCATTTCGCAGGCTGCGCCAGACGTTGATCAGGAACAGCAGCACACCGAGCGCAAAGACATAGGCCCCGCAGGTGATCACGAGATTGACCGGACCCCAGCCGAGCCCATCGGGGTAGGTGTAGATGCGTCGCGGCATTCCGAGCAGCCCCGCGATGTGCATCGGAAAGAAGCCGACGTTGAAGCCGATGAACATGATCCAGAACGTCCACTTGCCGAGGCGGTCGTTCATCAGCCTGCCGGTGAACTTCGGAAACCAGTAGTGAACGCCGCCCACGACTGGAAACACATTGATTCCGATCAGGACGTAGTGCAGGTGGGCGACAATGAAATAGGTGTCGGTGAGTTGGGTGTCGACCGGAACCGCCGCGGTCATGAACCCGGACACGCCACCGATCACGAAGACGATCACGAAGCCGGCGAAGAACAGGAATGGGGTCGTGAAAATCGGCCTTCCGGTCCAGATGGTGGCCAGCCATGCGAATACCGCGACTGCGCTCGGAATCACGATGACGAAGCTGGCCGCACTGAAGAACGAGAGTGAGAGCGGCGGCAGGCCCGTGGCAAACATGTGATGCACCCAGACGCCGAAGCCAAGCGCCATGGTCGTGACCGTCGCGAGCGCCACGGCGCTATAGCCAACCAACGGGCGCCGGCAGAACGTCGGCAGCCCGTCGGAGACGATGCCCATCGCCGGCAGGACGATGGCATAGACCCACGGATGGCCGAACATCCAGAACAAATGCTGCCAGAGCAGCGGCTGGCCGCCGCCGGCGGCGTCGAAGAAATGCATGCCGAAGCGCCGGTCCATCCACAACATCAGGAAGGCGAGGCTCACCGCTGGAACGGCGAACACGTTGCCGACCGACGCAGTCAGCGTTCCCCAGATGAGGATCGGCACACGGTTGATCGACATTCCGGGCGCGCGAGTGCGGATCAGTGTGACAATGAAGTTGATCGAGCCTACGGTCGTGGAGACGCCGAGCAGCACCATGCCGAGCGCGTAGAGGTCGATATTGATACCCGGGTTGTAGGGCAGCGACGAATAGGGCACATAGTTGAACCAGCCGGCGTCGGGCGCCTTGCCGAGCGGAAAGCTGCCGTAGAGAAAGATGCCCGCAAACAGAAAGACCCAGTAAGAGAATGCGTTGAGGCGCGGAAACGCCATATCGCGCGAGCCGAGCAGGAGCGGCCAGAGGAAATTGCTGAAACCCGAGAGCACCGGCAGCGCGTACAGAAAGATCATCGTCACGCCGTGCATCGTGAACAACTGGTTGTACTGCTCCGGCGTAAGCAGGGTTTGGTTGGGCTGAGCGAGTTGCGCGCGCATCACCGCAGCCTCGAGACCGCCGAGGATCAGAAAAACGAACGAGGTGACGAGGTAGCGTTTGCCGATCGCCTTGTGGTCGACCGAGGCGAACGCGCCGGTCCAGCCGGCGCGCGTCTCCCAGATTCGCTGCAGGCGCGGCGCGATACTCGGATCGTCGCCGGGCCGGGCGATAATGGGCGTGCGCAGGGCGTCGGTGTTGGCCATTGGAATCCCGAATCAGTGGAGTGTTTCTAGGTAGGTCACAACGGCGCTCAGATCGGGACCTGAAAGCGCCAACGCAGGCATCCGCGAGCCGGGTTTGAGCGCTTGGGAGTCGGCGATCCAGGCGGCGAGATTGCCCGGCGTGTTGGCCAGCAATCCCGCGGCAATGGTGCGGCGGCTCATCAGGTGGGTCAGGTCGGGACCGAGGATGCCGCCGGCGGGCGTACCCCGTATCGCATGGCACGCTGCGCAGTGCGCGACGAAAGCCTCTTCCCCATGTTGCACCGGTGCGGAAGCGGGCGCTGCCGCATCAGCGAGTTGGTTGCGCGTCCACGCAAGATAGTCTTGCGTCGTGTCGGCGATGACATACAGCGCCATGTGGGCGTGCTGGGCGCCGCAGTACTCGCCGCACTGACCGCGGTAGATGCCAGGCTCATCCGCCTGCAGCCAGGTGATGTTGGTCTGCCCCGGGATGACGTCCATCTTGCCGGCGAGGTGCGGAATCCAGAACGAGTGAATCACGTCGTGGCTGGTCAACTCGATGCGCACCGGGCGCCCCACGGGAATGTGAATTTCGTTCGCGGTGTAGAAGATACGCTCAGGCTCGTCGCTGAGATAGCGCACGCCCCACCACCACTGTGCCGCCGTGACTTGCAGCGTCAGGTCGCTGCGCGCCGGCATGGCCACCGCGGCGACAGTGAACATGGTCCATACCGCGCAGACGAGCATGACGGCCGTCGAGACGCCGACGCCGACATACAACCACGCCATTCCACCTTCGTCGCGGTGGACCACAAGCGCCTTCGAATCGACGACCCGTGCACGCCGGCGCAATACGGCAGCGAGCAGCAGGAGCGTGATGATTAGCACGACGACGATCGAGACAATGCCGAGACCCCAGCCGAGCCGGGTTGCAGGGTCTCCCGCCGGTCCGAAGGTATGCAGGTACGACATCGCCGGCTCGGCGCGTGCCACGAGCGGCGCGCCGCAGAGCGCGGCGATGGACGTCGTGCGCAAAGTTCTCATTTGCTCGCGCCCGGCGCCGCTGTGATGTCGGCCTGCGGCGCGACGCTCGGCGCATTCGCAGCCCCGCCCACCGGCTCGGGCGTGCTCGCGGCTTGGTTGGCGGGCAGCGTGGCCGCGACCTCGTCCGCCACGTTCTGTCCTTGCTTGTCGCCTTGCAGCCAGGCCTGATATTGACTCGGGGCGAAGCTGCCGCCGAGCGACTGGATGTAGGCGACGATCTTCCAAATGTCCTGCGGCGGCAGCGCTGGATTCCACGCCGGCATGCCTTGCGGCCGACCCTGATAGATCGAATTGAAGATCGACGCCGGCACGCCGCCGTAGCGCCAATAGCCGTCGGTGAGGTTCGGCCCCATGTTGCCTTTGGCACCGTAGCCGTGGCAGCCGGCGCAGTTCATCTTGACGA
>JBDTUL010000261.1:0-8481 GCA_040007735.1 Gammaproteobacteria bacterium
TTTGACTGGTCGGAGTGCCGAGATTTGAACTCGGGACCCCTTGCACCCCATGCAAGTGCGCTACCAGGCTGCGCCACACTCCGACCGAGGGCGCGGATGATACACCGCTCGCGCGGTGTCAGGTCGAGAGCTTGCGGGTCCGGTCGGGTTTACGGTGGCCAGGTCGGGTGGGATTACGCCTGGTCGGGCGGAGTTTCCTAGAACTCCGGGTCCCGAGGCCACGCCGACCCCGGCTCCGTTCCGGCTCGTCGCCTCGAGCGCGACCGCAGGAATTCCCGGCACAGCCCCACCAGCGGCAACAGCCGCCGCGCAGTCGAAACCCACACCAGGGCGCGCGGTATCAAGGCCCACCGGCTCTCCGACCCATATTCGCTACCGCCACCCCGCCCCCTCGGGCGCCGGCGCCGAAGGAAGCCCAATAACATCGCCCCCAACCCGCCCATTAGCAGCGGTTTGCCCACACCGCGCGCGATGCTCACGTATCGCTCCAATCCGCTCAGGGACTGCAGCACGTACCGTTGATCGGTGGCGAGGTCGGAGCGCAGGCGCTCACTGCGCAACAGAAGCATCTTCCGACGCAAGGCCAGCTCATCGAGCCGACCGCCCATCATGGCGCAGCACCCACTGCTGGAGTACCAACAGCGCGCGCATCACCCACAGCTACCACAGCGTCCCCAGCGGAAACGCCCACCGATGTCGCAGCGTACACAGCGCAACTCCCGCTGAAACGCAGCCCGCGAGCAATCACGTCGCCCTCTCCATCGACTCCCGATCCCGCTTCAACTCATCGATGCTGGCCCCCATGAACCGCGGCTTCGACTTGAGTCGAGCCCGCGCGAGCAGCGCGAACACAACGGTAAGCAGAACGAATGAGCCGGTAATCACGCTCGCCGCCAAAACGCGGTTGGTATCCCAAAAGATAACCAACACGGTAACCGCCAGCATGAGCACCGTAAGACTGCCGAAGAACAACGCCACCAGCGCCCACAGCAAAATGCTGGCAGCGCGCTGGATCTCTTCTTCGATCTCGGTGGTAAAAAGCTCGAGGCGCGTATGAACGAGCGCCGCGAGTGTGGCCAGGATGCGCTTCAGCGCACCGACGATGCCTGCGGACCGGGGCGACTCCGCGCTCGGCTCGCCCACCGGCTCGTTGGGGTCGTTCATTCTGCGCTAGCGGCGGCTGACCAGCAGGCCGATCACGAACGCCACGCCAGCCGCGATGCCTACGGCCTGCCACGGGTTGTCGTGCACGTACTTATCCGCATCTTTCGCGGCCTCGCGGGCGCGACGGGTGATCTCTTCCTGGGTTTCGCCGAGACGCTCGCGCGCGGCGGCCACGGTCTCTTTCGCACGGTCCCGCGCTGCCTGAATGCGCTCGCCCGCTTGGCCCGCAGTGGCGGTAAGCAGCGATTCAGCGTCTTCGAGGACCGCGCGCAGGTCGCCCATCAATCGTTCGGTGGAAGTCTGTTTCATGTTGCCGGCCCTCCTAGTGGCCACGGGCAAATCGCGCCGGTGGCGCTTGCGGAAGATTAACGCCGGAGGATCTTGATCAGTTCCTCGAGCTCGAGCCGAACCTGCTTGACGATCTGCTGGCTCTGGCTGACATCGGTGCGAGCCTCCTCGCCTCCGAGCTTCTGGCGCGCGCCGCCAATGGTGAAGCCCTGATCGTACAACAGGCTGCGAATCTGCCGGATGACGATGACATCCTGACGCTGGTAGTAGCGGCGATTGCCGCGTCGCTTGACGGGTTTTAGCTGCGGGAACTCCTGTTCCCAATAGCGCAGCACATGCGGCTTGACCCCGCACAGCTCACTGACTTCGCCGATCGTGAAATAACGTTTGCCCGGGATGGGCGGCAGTTGAGCGTTATTCTTTGGCTCCAACATAAGCTTCGACCCGCGCCTTGAGCTTCTGGCCTGGACGGAATGTCACCACGCGGCGGGCGCTGATTGGAATCTCCTCGCCTGTCTTCGGGTTGCGTCCGGGCCGCTGGTTCTTGTCGCGCAGATCGAAATTGCCGAAGCCCGACAGTTTCACCTGCTCCCCGTTCGAGAGCGCAGCCCGAACCTCTTCGAAGAAGAGATCCACGAGCTCACGCGCCTCGCGTTTATTCAGGCCCAGCTGATTGAACAGCGCTTCCGCCATTTCCGCTTTGGTGAGGGCCATGCCTTTATTCTCGTATTCTTGCGTTCAAGCTCACACGCAGCTCCGCGATGACGGACGCGACGGCACGGTCGGCGTCTTCGTCAGTAAGAGTGCGTGTAATGTCCTGAAAGATCAAGCCTAAAGCGACACTTTTTCGACCCGTTTCTACCCCAGGACCACGGTAAACATCGAAAACGCGGAAGGTGCGCAGGAGGCTGGAAGCGGCCAAGACTACACGCTCACGCAAGGCACTTAAAGGCACTTGTTCGTCTATGACGACAGCAAGGTCACGCCGCACCGAGGGGAACCGGGACATTTCCTGGAAGGCCGGCCGCACTACATTCAGCGCGTCCATATCGAGTTCGAACAGCACCGGCGTATATGTAAAGCCGAATTCTCGAACTAAAGTCGGATGCAGCTCGCCGAGCCAGCCCACGCCGGTGCTCGGGGCCTTGCCCTCCATCCGACCTCCGGCGTCGGCGCCCGCCGCGTTACGGTAGATTCGCGCCGACCGTCCGGGGTGCAGGGAAGGAAGCGCCTCCGCGACGAACGCGAAGTCCGCGAACGCGCCGGTACCCGCGAGCAAGGCTTCCACGTCGGCCTTCACGTCGAAAAAGTCCGCAGGAACCTGCAGGGCCCGTTCCACGCCCCACTGCTCGGGCACCCGCGCACCACACACCACGCCGGCCAGCGAGTCGATCTCGCGAACCGTGCCGGAGGAGAATTCGAAACGCCGGCCGTGCTCGAACAGCCGGATGCGATCCTGCTGGCGCCGCTGGTTTTCCAACGTTGCGCGCAGGAGCCCGGGCCACAGCGACACTCGCATGACCGACAGGTCTGCGGATATCGCGTTCGCCAGCACCACGCCTTCGCGGTCGGGGAACAAGCGCTTCTGCTGCTCGGGGTCGACGAACGCGTAGGTGATGGCTTCGTAGTACCCGCGCGACGTGAGCGTTTCGAGCACAGCGCGATCGGCAGGATGCTCTTCAGGCAGCGCGCTGAACTGCTGCGCCACCGGGGCGTCCACTTCGGCAATCGAATCGAACCCGACGATGCGCGCCACTTCTTCGATGAGGTCGGCCTCGATCGAAATGTCGAAACGATGACTCGGAGGGATGACGTCCCATCCAGAGGCCGTCTTCGTAACCTGCATTTGCAGCGAGGTGAGCGTTGACGCAACACGCGCTGGGTCGACGATGGTTCCGAGCAAACGCGCGAGCTGACTGGCGCGCAAGCTGACCGTCGCCCGGCGCGGCAAATGCTCAGGTGCCTGCGTCAGCACGACAGGGCCAGCCTGGCCGCCGGCAATCGAAAGCAGCAGTGCCGTCGCACGCTCGATGGCGCGCTCCTGCCCTACCGGATCCACACCGCGCTCGAAGCGCTGGCTCGCATCCGTGACCAGACCCCAACGGCGGCCGCGGCCCCGAATGGCATCCGGCGCGAAATACGCGACTTCGAAAAACACGTCAGTAGTCGACGCACTTACTGAGGTTCGTTCGCCACCCATGATGCCGGCCGCGCCAACGGGGCCTTCACCATCGGTGATGAGCAGCACATCGGGTTCGGCTTCGACCGTGCGCCCGTCGAGCAAGGTAATCTTCTCGCCCGCGCGCGCCAGGCGCACTTTGATGTCGCCGCGGAGTTTGCCCAAGTCGTACGCGTGCATGGGCTGCCCGAGCTCGAGCAACACATAGTTCGTAACGTCGACCACGGGGCTGATTGACCGCAGACCGCAGCGACGCAGCCGCTCACGCATCCACACCGGCGTGGTCGCCGAGTTGTTCACGCCGCGAATGACGCGGCCTGCGAACTTCGGGCACGCCGGTTTCGCATCGAGCGACACCGGGAAAGTGTCTTTGATCGTCGCCGGCACCGCGTCGATCTTCGGGCCGGTCAGCGGCAGGCCACTCAAGGCCACCACTTCACGCGCAATGCCGATAATCGACATGGCATCGCCGCGGTTCGCGGTGACGCTGAGCTCGATCACCGATTCATCGAGCGACAGATATTCGCGTAGCGGTTTGCCGACCGGCGCATCCGCAGGCAATTCGAGAATGCCGGCCGAACTCTCAGCGAGGCCCAGCTCTTTCGCGGACGCGAGCATTCCCTGAGATTCAACGCCGCGAAGTTTCGCAGCCTTGATGTTCAGGTCACCCGGAAGTATTGCGCCCACCACGGCCAGCGCGCTCTTCAAGCCCGCGCGCGCATTGCTGGCGCCGCAGACAATCTGAACAGGCTCACCGTTTCCCGTGGAAACGCGACACACCTGAAGCTTGTCTGCCTGCGGGTGACGCGTGGCTTCCAGAATTTCCGCAACGACTACGCCACTGAATTCAGGCGCCGCCATTTCTGCGGATTCGAGCTCGAACCCGGCCATCGTGAGGCGCGAGCCAAGCTCCTGCGCGTTCCACGTAACCGCAACCCAATCGCGAAGCCAGGAGTAAGGGACTCTCATGGGTTCAGAATGCCCGGAACTGCTGCAGCAGCCGCAGATCGTTCTCGAACAGCAGCCGCAGATCGTTGATGCCGTAGCGGAGCATGGCGAGGCGATCGATGCCCATGCCGAATGCGTAGCCGGTGTAGCGCTCCGGATCCACACCGCTGGAACTCAGCACGTTCGGATGCACCATGCCGCAGCCGGAAATTTCGAGCCAGCCAGTGTGCTTGCAGATGCGGCAGCCTTCGCCACCACAGAACACGCAGGACATGTCGACTTCCGCGGAGGGCTCGGTGAACGGGAAGTAAGACGGCCTCAGCCGCATTTTCAAATCGCGCTCGAAAAACGCCTGCACGAAATTGTGAAGGATCGCCCGCATGTTCGCGAAGCTGACGTTCTCCCCCACCACCAGCCCTTCGATCTGGTGAAACATCGGGGTATGCGTGACGTCTGAATCCGATCGATACACGCGGCCAGGCGCGATGACGGCCAGCGGCGCACCGCGCGCCATCAGCGCACGAATCTGCACCGGGGAGGTGTGAGTACGAAGCAGACGGCCATCGGGGAAATAGAACGTGTCGTGCATTGCCCGCGCCGGATGGTCCGCGGGAATGTTGAGCGCTTCGAAGTTGTGGAAGTCGTCTTCGATTTCCGGCCCTTCGGCCACATCGAAGCCTGCGCGACGAAACAGCATCTCGATGCGCTGGCGCGCACGCGTGATGGGATGCAGGGCGCCCCGCTCTTCGCCACGGCCGGGCAGCGTGACATCCACACGGCCCGACAACAGCTCGCGCTCGATGCGAGCGCTCTCGAGCACGTCTTTCCGCGCATCGAGAGCAACCTGCAGGGATTGCTTCGCTTCGTTGATTCGCTGGCCCGCGGCGGGCCGCTCGGCGGCGGGAAGCGCGCCGAGCGTTTTCAACTGTTCGGTGAGCGCGCCCTTCTTGCCGAGCCACCGCACCCGAACGTCGTCGAGCGCTGCGAGATCGCCGCTGCCGGCGATCTCATCCAGCGCTTGCCGGACCAGAGAGGCGAGATCGTTCACCACGACTAGGAGCCTGTCCGAGTAATGGGCGCCGTAGCGAGGCCGCCCCTTACGGGGCAGCTTGGTGCGATCGTTTCGCGCGCATAGCAGGGACTATGTAAGCGAAAGGATCGCGCCAAGATGCCCCGTGAGGGACGGCCGCAGTAGGTGGCCATTGCTCGGACAGGCTCCTACCCTGCTCAGGCAGCTTTTTTGCCGAGAGCTGCCTTCGCAGATTCAACGATTGCGCCAAATGCCGCGGCATCATTCACCGCGAGATCGGCCAGCATCTTGCGATCCACTTCCAGACCGGTCTTCAACAAGCCGTTCATCAACACGCTGTACGAAATGCCGTGCAGGCGCGCGGCCGCATTGATGCGCGCGATCCACAGCGCGCGGAACTCGCGCTTCTTCACGCGACGGTCGCGGTACGCGTACTGGCCGGCCTTGATGACAGCCTGCTTGGCTGCGCGGAAGACTTTGCTCCGGGCGTTGTAGTAGCCCTTCGCTTTCTTCAGGATCTTCTTGTGACGGCGCCCGGCCGTCACACCACGTTTAACTCGTGCCATGCAATTCTCCTCGTGCCGGCAAGCCCTGTTTGGGCTCGCCAGCTCACAAACCCGTAACTATTTCTTGTCCGCAGCGTCCGGCTTGGCAGCCTTCGCAGGCTTTTCAGCCTTGGCGGGCTTCTCAGCTTTCGGGGCTTTCACGGCCTTCGCAGCCTTCGGCTCTTTCGGCGGCTTCGGAGCCTTGGGCGGCTTCGGAGGACGAGGAGGCTTCGCGGCCTTTACAGGCACGGGCAGAGGCGTGCCATCTGCCGCCTTGGCGATGTACGGCGTGGCGCGTTTGCGCCGGCTCGTCTTCGCATTCGGCATCAGCTGGACGATGCGGTGAACGTCGCTCTCGTGCACGAGGCTCGTGCCGCCGGAGCGCAGATGACGTTTCTGTTTACGGGGTTTGTCGCCGAGGTTATGGCGGCGCCGGGAGTGATACCGCTTGAAGCCGTTCGCTGTCTTGCGAAAACGCTTCGCCGCGGCCCGGTTGGTTTTCAACTTGGGCATCGACTCGTCTCCTGTATAGCCCCGGTCACAAAGCGCCGGACGGTGAGGTCCGAGGCTCGCTACGGGCGAGCGGAACGATCTTTAGGCCACACGCACGTTGCGCGCGGCTCCGGACCTTTCCGCTACTTCTCTTGAAACAGCACCCGCCGGCTGGCGGTGAGCGCTACTTCTTCTTGGGTGCAAAGACCATGATCATCTGCTTGCCTTCCATGACCGGGTTCTGCTCGACGACGCTGTGAATAGCGAGGTCTTGCACAACTCGATCGAGGAGCTTGCGCCCGATGTCCTGGTGCACCATCTCTCGGCCGCGGAACCTCAGGGTTACCTTGGCCTTGTCGCCCTCGGTGAGGAAGCGAATGAGATTACGCACTTTGATCTGGTAATCCCCCTCCCCCGTCCCGGGCCGAAACTTCACTTCCTTGACCTGGATCTGCTTCTGCTTGCGCTTGGCCGAATGAGCTTTCTTGTTCGCTTCGAAGAGGAACTTGCCGTAGTCCATGATGCGCACGACTGGCGGTTCCGCCGTCGGCGACACTTCGACCAGATCGAGCTCCGCGGCCAGGGCCAGCTGAAGCGCGTCATACCGGCTCATGACGCCAGCCTGACCACCCTCGGCATCAATCACCCGCAGCTGCGGCGAATTGATTTCCTCATTGCGCTTTACGCGCTTCGACGTTGCACTAGCGATGCGTCAACCCTCCAAAATCTGGCGCCCGCGGCTTTCGAGCTCGACCCGCAGACGTTCCACAAACGCCTCCGGTGACATCGTGCCCAGATCCTTGCCGCTTCTCGTGCGCACTGAAATCTGATTTGCAGCCACTTCCTTGTCGCCTGCTACCAATAAGTAAGGCACACGCTTGAGCGTGTGTTCGCGAATCTTAAAGCCCACCTTTTCGTTCCGCAAGTCAGACTCGACGCGAAAACCCTGTTTTCTCAGCGTTTCTGTCACCCGGCGGACGTATTCGTCCTGGCGGTCGGTAATGGTGAGAACGGCGGCCTGAACGGGGGCGAGCCAGCTCGGCAGGCGGCCGGCGTGATGCTCGAGCAGGATGGCGAAGAACCGCTCCAGCGAGCCGAAAATTGCCCGGTGGAGCATGACCGGAGTGCGTTTCTGGCTGGTCTCGTCGATGTAGTGGGCCCCGAGGCGCCCGGGCAGGTTCAGGTCCACCTGCAGGGTGCCACACTGCCAGTCCCGGCCGATGGCGTCCTTCAGCACGAACTCGAGCTTCGGGCCGTAGAACGCGCCCTCGCCGGGGTTCAGGGTGTATTCAATGCCCGCCTCCTTCGTGGCCGCCTGGAGGGCGTTTTCGGCGGTCGTCCAGACCTCGTCGCTCCCCACCCGCTTGGGCGGACGGTCCGCGAACTTGACCCGAACGTCGTCGAACCCGAAGTCTTTGTAGATGGACAGCAGCAGCTGGATGTTGTGGATCGACTCGGCCTTGATCTGCTCTTCCGTGATGAAGATGTGCGCGTCGTCCTGGGTGAACGCCCGGACGCGCATCAGCCCATGGAGCGCCCCGGAAGGCTCGTACCGATGCACCTTGCCGAACTCACCGAACCGGATGGGCAGGTCGTGGTGGCTGCGGATGCCCTGCTTGAAAATCTGGATGTGCCCGGGGCAGTTCATGGGCTTGATGGCGTACAGCCGATCATCCGGGGTGCGGGTGAGAAACATGTTCTCGCCGAACTTTTCCAGGTGACCCGACTGCTGCCAGAGGCTTGCATCCATCAGCTCGGGTGAATTCACCTCGAGGAAGCCGGCGTCGCGGTTGCGCGCCCTCATATAAGAGATGAGCGTATGGAAGATCTCCCAG
>JBDTUL010000262.1:0-8452 GCA_040007735.1 Gammaproteobacteria bacterium
GTTGCGGCCGTCGTTCCGAAACTCACCTGAGTGGCCTTGCTGAGACCGTGCCCGCGCAGATAGAGAGTGCCGGCCGTTCCAGCCGTAATGACGTGCGGACCGATGAGGTCGCCCTGCACGGCGGAGTTGAGCGTGTAAGTCACGTTCACTGTCTGCGGACTACCAGGCAGCCGGCCCGTCTCGCACTGGGAATCGTCTACACAAGCGATGAGTGTGATCGTGGCCGAGTAGGTCCCGCGCCCCAGACGGCTCGCGGCTACGGGATCGGCGAAGACATCCACCATCGGAGTCCCGCCGGACTGTTTCACGCTTATTGTAGCGCGCACCACAGAGCTATCCGAAACGCTCGCAACCACGTAGAGCTTGCCGCTCGTGTTTCCACTGAACGTGACCGGAATGCGTTGCGAATCCGGCGTGTGATTGGGAATGGGCGCGGAGAACGTGAGCGGTGTGGTTGTCGCTCCAAACGTGGGTAGTGTGCCGCTCGGTGCGCCCGGCGACCCGGAGTTCGGAGGCGAATCGCCGCCGGAGGGCGGCGGCGTTCCCGCCGAGGGTGAGTCTCCTCCTCCACCGCACGCAGCTAGGAACAGCAAAGTGCACAGCCCGCACGCGGCGCGGCCAAATCGTAGAATATGCATTGTAGAAACGTCCTTGCGTTCTTAACGGGATGAGCTGCGGGTTCGCAAACTCACGAAGACCTACAGCGCAGCATGAGCCTCGAAAACGTCGGAGCATGACGACACTCGCGAGTGCACAAGCAGTCGGCGCCTACTCGCGTGCCTGCCATCTATCGACGCACCAGAACGAACGAAAGCCCTGCGCGGCACATACTGAATCCTGTGACGGGTTGCCTGATGCGCAAATGATTCGCGCTGTGTGTGTGTGTGTGTGTGTGTGTGTGTGTGTGTGTTCAGGATTGCGAGCAAACGAGTGTCGACCGGCCCTTTAGCGATGACGTTGATAGCGACCTCCAACGGTTCGGCGAGTCATTGCTGCGCAACCTGCAACTGAACAATCGAGAGTCTGCGGACGCTTTTGCGCCAGCGATTACAAATTCTTGCTCTTCTCGGCCCAGCAATAGTCTCGTGCCTGTCGCATTGGAGCTCGGAGGCAAGTCGCTGATTGAAGACGCGCGACAGAAAGGAGCGAGAATCTCGCAGATCGGCACGACGCCTGAGGTAGGCCGTCCGCGCACGCTGGCGCCGACCCTCGTCGTCGGCGCGACAGCGAACATGAAAGTGACCGGAGCACAGGCTCATTGGTCGGCAGATCGATCTAATCGAGTATTTCATGGAGGAGAACCGCATCCTTAAGGAGCGCCTGGGCAACCAGCGCATGTGGCGGCGCTCAATGGAGCTACAGCCATCGGGGGGGACCCGGCCGACCTCGCATCATCTAATGCGCGGGATTAGCGCCGCTTATCGGCATTGCCCATCGATCCCGCTTATGCCCGAGTCAACAAAAATCGAATTCACCCACTCACCGGAGGGCTAATGTCGAGGCAAAGTGCGGGAGTCTAGAAAATCCCCTAAGAGACCACGATCAATGCTGTTTGTGGTGGGCGGGAATACGCCAGGACGCTGCGCAATGACTCAACGACACAGCGAAGCGCGACACAGAGAGCATGAATGACTGACACTGACGAGACAGCAGAGGGCGGCGCCCCCTTGGCGACAGCCGGGGCACGCTCCCCCGATATCATCCGTGTCCTCGTCGCCAAACCGGGGCTCGACGGCCATGACCGCGGAGCCAAAATCGTGGCTCGTATCCTGCGGGACGCGGGAATGGAGGTGATCTACACAGGCCTCTACAAGACACCGACTCAGGTGGTCAATGCGGCGATCCAGGAGGACGTGGATGTAATCGGAATCAGCCTCCTGTCAGGGTCTCACGTGCCGCTATTGCGCGAATTGGGAAGATGTCTGCGCGAGCACCGTGCCGAGCACATCTTCGTTGTCGCCGGCGGCGTGATTCCCGAACAGGACTACGAGTCTCTGAAGGAGTGCGGAGTGGATGTGATCATTCCACAAGAAGCGCGGGCGGAACTGATCGTGTCGACCATCACGCAACTGGTCACGGCCCGCGGGCGCATATGACCGGCGTTGCCGTCTCCACCAGAGCGAAGCGCACGGTGTATAGACCTTCGCTTGAGCTGGTTCCGCAGGTTCTGGCAGGCTCCAGACTGGCTATTGCTCGCATGATCTCTCGGGCCGAGGGCAGCTACGCGGAAGCCGCGGAGGCGCTGGCGGAGATCTACAAGCATAGCGGCAAGGCACACATCATCGGGATCACCGGCGTGCCGGGCGCCGGCAAGTCCACTCTCGTGTTTTCTCTGATCAAGGCCCTCACCGCGGACGGCCACAAGGTCGGCGTGGTGGCGGTCGACCCCAGCAGCCCGTTCTCAGGCGGCGCCATCCTGGGCGATCGGGTTCGAATGAACGACGCGGCCGAAGCAAACCAGGCCTTCGTTCGCAGCATGGCCACGCGCGGACATCTCGGCGGCCTCGCTCCCTCGACGCTGCAAGCCGTCGACATCCTCGACGCCGCCGGATACTCCCCGGTCATCATCGAAACCGTCGGAGTTGGCCAGGATGAGGTCGAGATCGTCAGCGCGGCCCATACGGTCGTGGTTCTTTCGCCGCCCGGGTTGGGCGACGACATACAGGCCATCAAGGCGCGGATTCTGGAGATCGCAGACATACACGTAGTCAGCAAAGCCGATAAGCCAGAAGCACCGGCCACCGTTGCAGCGTTACGAGGCATGCTCGCGCTCGGAGCGACCAAGCCCAACTCGACATGGACGTCTCCGATCCTCGCCGTGAGCTCGCCTTCTGGCGAGCATATGGACAATCTCAAGGCGTCCATCGGCAACCACTGGACCCCAACGGCCTCGATGAAGCCTTTGCCATTCCAACTGAAGAGGCGATGAAGCTCGCGATCCGCACTCAGCAGATCATTCGGGACGAAATCAACGTGACCTCCGTGATCGACCCGCTCGGCGGTTCTTATTTCATCGAACGCCTGACCTGGGACATGGAGCAGGAAATCTGGAAAGTGCTCGAGGAAGTGGACCAGCTCGGCGGCGCGGTCAAACTGGTGGAAGAGGGATGGTTTCAGCAGAAGCTGGCGGACTCCGCCTACGCTACCTTCAAGAAGATCGACTGCGGCGAGAAGATCTCTGTCGGCGTCAACCGCTACTTCGATGAACAGAGCAGCTCGGCAAGAGTCGAGATTCACCCTTATGACGAGGATTGCACCCAGCTACAAGTGAACCGGCTGAACGCGGTGCGCACGAATCGCGACAGCGAGCGGGTGCGGAGTCTTCTGAAGGAGCTACAGAATCAGGCGCGCACGCATGACGTGAACCTGCTCCCGAAGACTATCGAGCTTGCCAAGGCGAGAGCAACGCTCGGGGAGATTTGCGGCGCGCTTCGTGAGGTCTGGGGCGCTTATGAGGAGCCGATGATCGTTTAGAGGAAAAGTTGAGCCAGCGCACCGATGCAGGCCGTTCGTGGCCAATCCATTTCCGGCCGATCGTGGAATATCCTTTTCTTCGTGCTTCAAACGCGCTCGTAGAGCGTCACCACGCAAGCGCCCCCCAAACCCAGGTTGTGCTGAAGCGCGAGCCGCGCACCTTCGACCTGACGCTTGTCAGCCGTGCCGCGCAACTGATGGACCAGTTCGGTACATTGCGCGAGGCCCGTGGCGCCCAGCGGATGCCCCTTGGAGAGCAGCCCGCCCGAAGGATTGGTGACGTACTTCCCGCCGTAGGTATTGTCGCCGTCGACCACGAACTTCTCCGCTCCTCCGATGGGACAGAGGCTCAGTGCCTCGTAAGTGATCAGCTCGTTGTGGGCGAAGCAGTCGTGCAGTTCGACTACATCGATGTCCTGTGGGTCGGTGCCGGCGGCTTCGTACACTTGCCGCGCGGCGTTGCGCGTCATGCTGAAGCCGACGACCTCACGCATGTCGCGTGCTTCGAAGGCCGCGGGGACATCTGTGGTCATGGCCTGAGCGCGGATGCGCACGCTTGTGTCCAGTCCATGCCTCTGCGCGAAGGCTGCGGAGCAGAGAATCGCCGCGGCCGCTCCGCAGGTCGGTGGACAGGCCATGAGCCGGGTCATCACACCGGGCCAGAGCATCGGCGATGCCATGACCTCCTCTTCCGTCAGTACGGCACGCAACAGCGCCAGTGGGTTGTTGGCGGCATGCCGGCTGGCCTTGGCACGGATCTTCGCGAAGGTCTGAACCTGGGTTCCGAACTCCTGCATGTGAGCCAGGCCTGCGCCACCGAAGTAGCGTAGCGCCAGCGGCAAATCGGCTTCGACCAACTCTTCCGCCCGCTCTTCGAAGCGACCGAAGGGGCTGGGACGGTCATTGAAATGGGTGCCGATTGCGCCTCGGCTCATCTGTTCGAAGCCGAGGGCTAGCACACACTCGGCGGCACCGCAGGCCACGGTCTGGCGGGCGAGGAACAACGCGGTCGAGCCGGAGGAGCAGTTGTTCGTGACGTTGACGATGGGGATTCCCGACATGCCCACGTCGTAGAGTGAGCGCTGGCCGCAGGTGGAGTCGCCGTAGACATAGCCTACATAGGCCTGCTGCACCAGTTCGTAGCCGACACGGGCATCGGCTAGCGCCTGACGGGTAGCCTTGGCGGCCATCTGCGGGTAGGGCTCGTTCGCGCCCGGTTTGGTGAATGGGATCATGCCGACCCCGGCTACGAAGACATCACGGCTCACGGGAATTTCCTGACGGCTGGAAGTGTTGTTGCAAGGCGCGGTGCAAGGCTTGGGTCAAATACATGGCTGCAGCCGTGTGAGCTCGCTACCCGAACGACGCCACACGCTTGGCGCTCTCCGGATCCAGAAACCCCCGAACCGTCGCCGCGGTCTCCTCCGCCATGACTGTTTCCAGGCTGGATGTTTCCCGGTGCGCCAGTATCCTCTTGAGGTCTTGCACCGGTCGCGCAGGCAAGGCAGCGATCCGGCATGCAACAGTTACCGCTTCCGATAGAAGCAGTTCGTGCGGAACAACCTTCCACAGCATTCCCCACTCCAACGCTTGAGCCGCGTCAAATCGCTCGCCGAAGTAGAGCAGCTCGCGGGTCTTTTGAGCGCCGATCATTCTGGGCAGCAGGGCCGTCGCTGCCCCTGTGACGAAGAGCCCCAACCTGATCTCCGGGAAGAAGAACCGGGAACCCTCGGCACCGATCATGAAGTCGCAATTGATAGCCCACTCGAGGCCGCCGCCGACAGCCCAACCGTGGATCGCACCCACTACCGGCTTGTCCCCAAACATGATCAAACGCGTTACGTCTTGAATCCGCTCGACATACCGGTGCACCTTGTCTTCAGTTCCCAGCTGTGAGTCGAAATCTTTCAGGTCGTCGCCGGCGCAGAACGCTTTACCCGCACCGGTCAAGACGATGGCCCGGATATTCGCAGCGCCATTGGCGATTTCCAGCGCCTGGATCAGGTCTTCCAACAACTCCGGATTGATGGCATTGAGTCGCGACGGACGATTCAGCGTGATGACGCGGACACCCTGAACCGGCTCATCTGTCAGCACCGTTCCAGTCATCAGTGTGCTCGCTTGTCGCAAGCGACGTGGTCAGTTCGCATGGGCACCGTTGCCGGTACGATGAAGATCCCCGAGCCGATGACGGTACCGAGCGTCAGCAGTACCAGGTCAGGTAGTTGCAGTACACGAGGAAGTTTCTGGGCCATCAGAGCCACGGCTTCGTCGTAGCCTCGGTGATCAACGGGGATTGCGTTCGTTGCAGTTCAGCCGCGACTTTCTGCATCTCTCGCATGGCTCGCAGGTGGTTTCTGCCCGCGACCTTCAGCACATCGTCATCGGAATAGCCTCTACGGAGCAACTCGGCAAACAGGTACGGATAGCGCGTAACGTTGCCGAGATCCGCTGCCATGACGCTCTCCTCGGCCTGAAAGAAGTCCGCTCCGATGCCGACATGATCGATGCCTGCGACTTTACGAATGTGATCGATGTGATCAGCGACATCTGCGATTCCTGCAGCTGGAGCGCCAGCGGACTTTTCCCACGCTTCGATTCCACTCTTGACGGCCACCTCGTTGGGTAGCTGGGTCCGAAGCGAGCGCAGTTCCGCCGCGCGTCGGTCCTCCCACGCCTTACCGTCGCGCGAAGTGTATGCACGATAGAAATTTACATGGATGACGCCACCGTTCTTCTTCAGCAGGAGAAGCACATCGTCCGGCGCATTGCGCGAATGCGGACAGATTGCATACGCATTGGAATGCGAGAAGACGACTGGCGCCCGACTTATGCGCAATGCATCACGCATGGTGTCCGCGCTCACATGCGAGACATCTACGAACATGCCGAGCCGGTTCATCTCGCGAACTAGCTGGCTGCCCAGCTCCGTCAGCCCATAGCTCTGAACACGGTCGGTCGCGGAGTCCGCCCAATCGATGTTGTCCCAGTGGGTGAGCGTCATGTAGCGCGCACCCAGCTCGTAGAACACGCGCAACGCCGCCGGGGAATTCTCGATCATGTGACCGCCCTCCACGCCCAACAGGCAAGCGATCTTGCCGCTGCGATGAATGCGTTCAATATCGTCCGCCGTCCGCGCCTGCTCGAAGGACGGTTGGGAGCGAATCAGGCGCAGTGCCACATCAAACTCTCGAAGCGCCTCATGCAGAGAAACATGCGTCCTCTGGGTCGCCGACTCGACGAAGACCGACCAATACTGTGCGCCCACTCTGCCCTGTCGTAGCGATGGAACGTCGGCACAGAGTTTCGGCTGGCGCTGCGAGAGATCGAACTTCGTGAGGTCGCCTGCCGCTGCCTCGAGCAGCGCGCTTGGCAGATCATTGTGGGCGTCGATGAGCGGCGCGCGCTCTAGCAGCGCCTCCGCGCGCTTCAGAAGCGCTTCGCTGGCGGGCGCTTGTGACGGGGGCTCCGCGGCCTCCAGCATCCGGGCCATGGAGGTGAACGCAGCTGCGCCAAGCGCCGCCTGTGTCACAAAGTTGCGTCGAGTTGTCACGATGAATCCCCTCATTCCTTCTTCTTCAATCCCGGGTCTGGCTATACGCGACCGGAACGTGTCAATGACATTGAGACACCAGGATTCAAGAGATTAGTGAGCAACCGGTGTTAGCGATGATCGATATGGCGTCCTTTTTCGGTGGATTGATCCACGCGGCAGTTGGCAGCACCGGCGGAGAAGGTGCGATGTGCTTGAAGCGGTTCGGATTGGCTGCGAACGCGATGTCGAGCGTTCCCGCGCGGCGCTGGGTGAGCGCGGTGGCGCGACCGTAGTGCACGGCTTCGGGCGTCATGAACGCGATGCCCGAGTGACGATGAACCGTGTTGTACCAGCTGAAGAACTGCTGACAGTGAGCGCGAGCGTCCTCGATGCAGCCGAAGCGTTCGGGGAAGTCGGGCCGGTACTTCAGTGTTTTGAACTGGGCTTCCGAGTACGGATTGTCATCCGAGACGTGAGGTCGGCTGTGGGATTTGGCGACATCCAGGTCGATGAGCAGCGCGGCGACGGGCTTGGAGCGCATGCTGGTGCCGCGGTCGGCGTGCAGCGTGAGAGTGCCTGGCGCGATGTTCTGTTTCTCGAGGGTCTCGCCGATGAGTTGTTCGGCGAGCTCGGCCGATTCACGTGCGGCGATCATCCAGCCCACGACGTAGCGGCTGAAGATGTCCAGGATCACGTATAGGTGGAAGCAGGTCCACTTCGCCGGGCCCTTCAACTTCGATATGTCCCAGGACCACACCTCGTTAGGCTGAACCGCGAGCAACTCGGGTTTCGCATAGGCGGGGTGAATGCGTTGACGACGTCGCTCACCGGCCTGGTTCTGCGTGGCCAGCAGCCGATACATGGTGCGGATTGAGCCGTGATAGCGGCCTTCGTCGAGCAACGTGGCAAAGACCGTGGCCGGAGCCACGTCTGCGAAGCGCTCGCTGTCGAGCACGCCCAGCAGCACGTCCTGCTCGGTCTGTGTCAGTGACAAGGGCGGTCGGGGTCGCCGCCCCGGCACCGGCCGTGATGGCCCGCGCAACCGGGCACGCTCGCGATATACACCGGAACGATTTACCTGCAGCACCGCACAGGCGGCAGCGACGCCGATGTGCGGTCCCAGCTCTTGGCAGGCAGCGCTCATTTCTCTTCGTCCGATTCGTCCGCCGTCGGAAGCCCGAGCAATGTGCAGAGTTTTTTTTGCACATCGATAATGATGTGCGCGCGATCCAGTTTGCCGCGAAGTCGCGCGTTCTCGCGCTCGAGCTCCTCGACACGACGCGTCTCGGCCAGCACCGCGTTCGGCTTCGGGCCGCGTTTCTTCGCTGCCAGCGCGTCACGCTCTGCCTCACCGCGCTGCTTGCGCCAGTTCGCCAGCATCGAGGAGTAGATACCTTCACGGCGCATCAGCGCCCCAAGCTCCCCAGGCTTCGTGCAGCGATC
>JBDTUL010000263.1:0-8395 GCA_040007735.1 Gammaproteobacteria bacterium
CCGGCCCCCGGAACGGCGCCCGCGTGGTTCACATCCATGGGCACGGGCAGTTGGGCCACCATCGCCGGTGGCTCGGGGCAAAGGGTAGGGGACCGCCTTCCTTCCGTTCTGTCCCTCACCGGCCTGAGCGGCGAAAGCCCCACCGGCATCATGACGGCCTGGACCGGAGGCGCGGTCGACCAGTCGCGGCGCGAGTTCATCCTGTGCGCGAACGGCGGCCATGCGGATTATTCCGGTAACGAGGCCTATGCGCTGTCGCTGGGGGACGCAACGCCCGCCTGGCGCCGCATTTGCGATCCGACACCGAAATCTCAGATGCCGATGCCGCCGACCAATGAAGGCGGTGGCGTCTGGAACGATGGCCGGCCGCGCGCCATGCATTCGACCTTCGAAGTGTTCGGCGATGGCCGGGTGTGGTTCCCGCTGCTGAATTCGGTTGCCAGCCCCGGCGGCGGCACAGTTAACAATATTGCCTCGTTCAATCGCAGTGGACTGGGCAATGCCACTTCGCCGCTGGCGTATGCGTCGGGCATGGGTCCATGGGCGGTGCATGGCGCGGTTCCCGGACTCAACCCCACGAACGCACGCTTCGGCCGCGGGCTCTTCGACCGGAACAATCACTATGTGTACGGTCTGGGCGGGTTCAGCGCCAACTCCACGTCCTACTGGCGCGCGCCTACCCAAGGCGGCTCCATCGGCGTCGGTGTCTATAAAGAAGCGGGCCAGAGTTTCGGCAATTTCAATACGTGGGCGGTCTGCGCACACGACCTGGGCATCATTGTTGCTGGTGACTCCCTGAGGCGGACGATTTGCGTGCTCACGCTCGCAAACTTCGGTGCCTCGAATGCGTGGACCCAGGTGAGCAACGTCTCCGGAACCGGCTATTTCAATAAAGACGAGTTCGGCGGCGCAGGTGGTGTGTATATCCAGCGCAACCACACGATTGCAATTGGGGATCCGCGCGAAACGGGCAAGACGATCTACAAGTTGCAGATTCCGGTCAGCGGCAGCTCCTACAACCCGGGTGGGCAGTGGGTGTGGTCGGCGATGCACCCGGGCGGTTCCACCCCGGTGGTGGACTCGGGCAACAGTTCCGCGAACAGCAAGTGGAACATCATCGAAGACATGGGGAATGGGCAGGCGGCGATCGTGTTCGTGGGCGACATCAACGGGCCAACGTATGTGTACAAGGTGCCGGTGTCGGGACTCTAGAGGCGCAATTCAGGCGGAAGTGGGGTAACGAGTGAAACGAAGAGATTTTTTCCTGGCATCGGCGGGCTCGTGCCTCATTCCGCTCATCGGCCGCGCGGCCGCTCCGTGTCCGCCGCCGCAGGTTACTGTCAACGGTGCCAACCCGGTGAACACTCCCTGCGGCCCGGCCGCTGCGAACAGCTACACCACCAATTTCTCTGGTACCGAGACCCCGATCTCAGAGGGGGGGCGCTGGTCGAATGTCGGTCTCGACTGGACGCCGGTAAAGATGACACCCGGTCTGGCTTGCGGCACGAATGGCGCCAAAGACACCTATGACGATTCCTACGCGCACCTGTCCGGCTTCGGCGCCGATCAGACCGCGGAGGCCACCATTGCCATTGCGAGCGGCATTCCGTCCTCGGAATCACATGAAGTGGAGCTGCTGCTTCGCTGGGCAGATTCCGCGCACAACGCGCGCGGCTACGAGTGCTTGCTCAATTTCCTGGGCGGCATGCAGATCATGCGTTGGGACGGGGCCTTCGGCGCCTTCACCGGCATTGGCGCGGGTCAGGTAAGCGCCCCGCTCAAGAGTGGCGATGTGTTCAAAGCCACGATCACCGGCAACGTCATCAGGGTGTACTACAACGGCGCGCTCATGTGCTCCGCCACGGACTCCACCTACAGCAGTGGCAACCCCGGAATCGCCTTTTTCAAGCGGGTGTCCGGCTCCAATAGCGCGTTCGGCTTCTCGAAGTTCACGGCAACCTCGAGCTGATCCGCGTCCCGGGACTGGGGCGCGGTACCGCCGCAAATCGGGGGGCGGGCCGTATAATCGGCCGCATGAACCCCTCCGGCCCGCGAAAAGGATTGTTCCAGTGGCGTTCCGCGCTGTGCGGAGCGGCCACGCTCTGGCTCGCCGGGCTTGCCCAGGCCGCCGGCTACACGGATTTCCTGCCCTGTGAGCCCCTGGACCCGACCGTCCAGTATCACGACATCAACGAGCCGGCGGACCAGCAGCTTCGCGGCACGGTGGAGCGCAATCACTTCACCCCGCCAGTGGAGACTTTGCAGGCCGGTCTCACCGCACCCCTGCCGCGCGACATCGCGTTCGCCCTCCGGCAATTTCCCAATCACTACCGGGCGCTGAATTCCATGGCGCGCTGGCAACTGCTGAACAAGAAGCCGCTGGACTCCGAAAACCTGGTTTGGACTGCGGACTGCTACTTCCTGCGCGCCGCGGACTTCGTACCGGATGACTGGCGGGTGCGATTCATCTACGCCATCTACCTGCATCGGGCCAAGCGCTACCCCGAAGCCGAACAGCAGTACGACTCGGCCGAGCAGCTGGGCGCTGAGGGCGCCGAATTCTTCTACAACCGCGGGTTGCTTGCGGTGGATGAAGGCAAGCTCGATGCGGCCTCGGCCTATGCCGACAAGGCCTATGAGATGGGCTATCCGCTGAAGGGACTGCGGGACAAGCTGGCCCGCGCGCGTAGTGGTGCGCCGTTAAAGCCTCCGGCGCCTGCGACAAGAAAGAAGGCGAAGCCCGCCACCCAGTCCATGAAGCTTCCTGAGACGGCGCAAAAATCGCCCTGACGCTGCGCTGACTCGGGCGTAGCTACGCGCAGTGCAGGGGCAAAAACCGCGCTTTTGCCCCCGGAAACGGAGGCTATGTCCAAAAAAGCGCCGGGCCGCGCAGGCCGCAGGCGACTTTTTTCCAATAGAACTACACGTCGAGCGCAACCAGCTCGCTGTACAGATCCCGAATCTGGGAATCCTTCAGGCTGCGGCTCTGAAAGAGTTTCGCTTGCGTGCGCTTCGTGCGATACGCAAGCGGCGGTGTACGGCTGAGGAAGCGCGCCTCGACACGTGAGGTGACGAAGCCCTGTTTCGCCAGCAAGCCGTACTGCATGAGCCCGCGGTAGCGCTCCAGCGCCGCAGCGTCGCTCACGTGGATGATTCGCGCGGACGGGAGGCGCTTCCACGTCGAAGGTTTGTAGACGATGAGGCACACATCGCGGCCCGACCCGAAGGCCATGAACCGCAACCAGGAAATCTGGCGGTGCTGCTCCAGATCCTGCCGCACGGAGTCGGCGCCGGCCTCGGCCAGGCGCGCTGCGATTCGATCGAGATCGGTTTCCACGAAGCGGCCCGGCAGCAGCGCAGCCGGTGAGGGCAGGTTCGGGAACACCAGCAGTCGATCGTCCAGGTCCTTGAAACGCAGGCCGCGAAAGATCTGCGCCACCTTCGGGTTCGGCGTCAGCATGGTGAGGTGGAAGCCGGTCTGCTTGATCAGGTGCAGGACCAGGCCGATGCCGTGGTTGCGATAGTCCGGCAGCACGCACCAGCTATGCGGGTTGCAGAAGCGCTCCGTGGTGCCGTTGATGTTCTGGTCTGAATACACCGCGAGCATGACGCCAACCAGTTTGTCGGCATCGCGAAGCTGCATGCCGTAGTTGGGGCGCGCGGCACTCCATTCGTGGCGCAGTGAGCCGATCCAGTTCGCGGCACTGATGCGCGAATTCAGGTGCGTGTTGAGAAACCGGCCCACTTCGTCGAGGTGGCCCGCTTCTATCGGAGTGACGCTCATCTGTGACATCAGGAGTGAAAACCCTTCACGACGTCCAGCATGACGGGAAACGGGTCGGCAGCGCCGATGTCGACCAGCGCACTCGTTTGATCCGTGCGCATGCGCGGCAGGCGCGGCTTTGCAAACAGCGCGCCGCGTCGGCCGTGAAGCTGGCTGCACAGCGCTTCACCGCTGGCCTTGGCCACCGCGTATTCAGCGAAGCCAGGCTCAGCCTGTTCGACAAAGACCGATGAGGGGTAGAGAAAGTGCGCCGGTGAGTCGGGGTTGGTGCGGGCGCCCAGAACCTGCTCGACGATGACGGCAAAGGCCGCCACGTATACGCGCGAGAACTGCTCATAAAGCGCGTGATTCCATCGTGCACTGGCGTTCTTCGCAATCTGCGGTGAGGCGAAGAAATAGACGTGGGTGAACCCTGACGCCGTGAGCCACTGCGGCAGGCTTTCGGCCGCAAGCGACGTCACATCCAACGCCTGTGCCACGCATTTTCGACCTTGGGCGCGCACCTCGGCACAGACACGTTCGGCATCGTCCTTGCCGCGTGCATAGGTGATGGTGACCTCAGCGCCAGCGGCAGCCACGATCTTTGCTGTGAGTTCGCCCAACCCACGTGATCCGCCGATGATCAAGACGCGGTGCGCGGTGCAGTCCATCGCAGGCAGGGCTGCCACCACCTCGGCCATCGAGCGCTGGGCCACCGGGCGCGGACGGAAGAATGTTTCGATGCTCCCGGCGAGCGATGCACCGGTCACCTGCATTCGAACCAGGCGAAAACGATCGTCCGCGCGGTCTACGGCGTATCGCATCGATGTCCGGCGCGCCTCGTCCGTCTGCGCGGCGTGGCGAAATTTGAAGGCGGAATAGATGGAGTCGAGGCCCGGGCAACGCATGCCAACAATGTGCGTGCTGGCGAGCAGGTCCGCAATCCACCACAACGTGTCCGAGCGTGCCAGCGAGGGAAATAGCGCGGCGAGGTGGCGTCGGCTCACTCTGAGCGGTGTGCTGCCCTCAGCGGCGCTGGGCGGAAACGTGGCTTCGTCGGGTCGCGCGGACTCGAACGCGGTGTCTTCCGGTTGGGCACTCGCCGCTGCGGAAGTTTGCAGCTCTAGAGTTGCCGTGAATGCGGGGCGCCCCGCGGCCGCGGCGACGATGCGAATTTTCGGGCCAGCGGCATCCGCCGTCACCCGAATGCCAACCGGCGTGCCGGTGAGAACTGGATTGTTGAACGTGGCGGAGAGTGACGCGGGTTCCTTGCCGTCGAAGCGGCCGGTGGCCGCCACTTTGTCCAGCGCCGTGAGCATCAGGTGAATGCCGTGCGTGACCGTGCCGCCAAACTGAGTTCGGCGCGCCGCAATGGCATCCACGTGCAACGGGTTGTAGTCGCCGGAGAGCCGCGCGAAATCCACGCTGTTCGCGAGCGACACCGAAAATTCGCTGCTGAAAGTCGGCATCATGGCGCGGTTCGCGGAAGAGCTTCGGCTAACCGGAGGCGACTTGCGGGCCCGGGGCCTGCAGGGTCTTTTCGGTGCAGAACACTTCGTGCGGCTGGAAGCGCTCGAGATCCAGCACCCAGCGCTGCGTGCTGCCGGTTTCTTCCGCGAGCGTGAAGCCCAGCCGTGAATACAGGTCGCTCACGATGGAATTGCGATCGGTTGCAGTGTACGTGCCGACCAGGCGCTTCCCACCTGCCGCGCGTGCGTCAGCCGCCAGGCGATTGCACGTGGCCTGCTCGACGCCGCGATTGATGACACGACAGCTCATGAGCCACGTATCGATTTCTACGTCATTGCCGGCACGAGTGCCGATGACAACGCCGATCATGCCGTTATCGCCGAAGCGGTCGCGCACGGAAACCTGCAGCGTGTAGTGAGTCGCATCGGCTTCGAATGCGGCGACCTGCTGTTCGGTGTAGCGGCGCGTGGTGACGTTGAACTGATTCGTCTTGTTGATGAGCTGCGTGATGCGCTTGCGGCCCTGCGCGGTGAAGGGTGCGAACTCGATCTCCATCTGCAGCGAGCGCAGGAATTCGTTCATGTCACGCGAGCCTTCGAGTGCCTGGGCGCGCTGCGCGTTGCCCTGGTATTGGCCGGCGCGTGCCAGATCTTCTTGCGTGAAGGCCGTGGATTCGAAATAACCCGCTGACAGCAGCGTGCGCACATAGGTCGAAGGGTCTTCGCCCAGCTCCGGCACGGCGACCTGCGGAAGCACCTGGCGCACTTGCGCTCGCTCCGTCGGGTTGTCATCTAGCAGCACCATGGAATCGATCCCCAGCTCGAGCTGGCTGGCGATGCGCTCGATGTTGGTCGCCTTGTCATCCCAGTTGGCGATGAACACTGCAATGTCCGATTCTTTCAGGAGCATGCCGGAGTGCGAGCGGAACGGCGTGCGCGCGGTGGCATCGTCATTCTTGGAACACACGGCGAGCACCACGCCACGACGGCGCAGATCCAGCGCAGTCTGCTGAATAGCGCGGAACGCTTCGCCGCGCGGATCGCCGGGATTCAGTGCAATGCCTTCGAGGCCGTCATCACCGATGACGCCGCCCCAGAGTGTGTTGTCGAGATCGAGCACCAGGCACTTGCGCGCTTTGCCGCGCATCGCGCCGAGAGTGCGACAGATGAAATCGGCGTACGCCGGCAGCGCTTTCTGAGAACAGGGAACGCGGGCGATATGCCACTGCCGTTCGTCATGCCATGCGTCGAGACCCACGCAGCTTGCGAGCCAATCTACATCGATGAGAACGTCGCCGCGCTCGGCGGCGCCCCGCGCAACCTCGGAATTGAACCTGGCCAGTGCGGCTCGCAAGGTGCCGGACGTTGCGATATCCAGACTGCCGAGCAACAGCTCCGCGGGCGGCGGAATGGTTTGCACCAGACACACCGCGCCGGAATTCTTGCGGAAGCCTTCTCGCACGGCATCGAGCTCGGCCAGTGCCGCGGTGGCATCGAACAGCGGCCACGCCGTTGCGCCGCTGGCGCGAAACGGCAAGCCCTGGTGATTGATGGCCAGCAGCACCGCGTTGAGGCCGGCGCGGTTGAGCTTCGACCCGGGGTCGATTGCTTCCTGCATCAGCTGACCGAAGTCGGCCGAGACGATTTCGAGTGAGATTCCATGACGGAGCGCCGAGGCGGCCAGCATGGGTTTCAGGAAGTCTGTGGTGACGTTGCCGACGAGCCCGAGCCGGAATGAGGTCAGCGACTTCACAGGGCCACGCGCGCGTTGTTTGTCGAGCACCTTGGCCAGTGCGACGGCCTGGTTCAGGCTCAGGGCCTGAGAGGCGAGGGCACGTAGTTGGGGCGCCCAGTCGGCCGCTTCACTGGCGCTGGCTGCGAGCAACTGGTCACGGAAGCCCGCTGCGGCACGCGGCAGCCAGGGAAGCTCGGCGAACGCGAACGGACCGGCGGCCATCACGTCCGGGCGGCGATGCGCTCGAGCAGTGCAGCCACCGACGTGAGCTTCTCGATCTCCTCGATCGTGAAGCGGATATCGAAAGCCTCCTCGGTGGCGGCAATCAGCCGGATGTGGCCGAGGCTGTCCCACGCCTCGAGGTTCTCCCGGCTCAGCGAGTCGGAGAATTCGAGCGGACTGTCGGCGAATACGTCTTCGAAGACGCCTTTCAGGGCGAGGCGGGTTTCTTCCCGGTTCATGAGCGGTGCGCGAGAGGTTTGTTGTCGAGAGTGAATCGGGCGCGAAGGGCATTATGCGGCCATCGCGGAGGTCGCGTTTGCTGACTGTATCGCACTTTTCCGTTCGGGCGCCTGTGACAGAATACGCGAGTCCTTTCCGTCAGCGAACCGCCCCGGGGGCCGGACCGCCTTGAGCCTTTCCGCACTCATCTTCGTTGGCGCATTCATCGCCGCCTGCGTGCTTGCCTTCAAGAGGCACCCGGTGTTCGGGCTGGTCGCCTATATCGGCACGTTCTACCTCAGCCCGCAGATGCGCTGGTGGGGGCAGGGCGCGCTTTATCCCATCCGCTGGGCGCTCCTCTCTGCCGCCATCACGCTCATTGCCGTGTACTGGTCGAAGAAGGTGCAGCGCCCGGTGGTGCCGCTGCTCAGCCAGGGAATGATGTGGCTGTACCTGATGTTCGTGGTGTGGATGATGGTCCAGACCGCCTGGGCGCTCGATGGCCGCGAGCACGCCGATCTGCTCGGCTACTACCTCAAGTTCTGCCTTTCCATCGTGCTCGTGTACTACTGCGTCGACTCGCCCTTCGCCTTGCGGCTGGTGCTCTGGTCCGTGGTGGGCGGCTGCTTCTACTTCGGCTGGATCGCGTTCACCACCTATCTCGGCGGGCGGTTCGAGGGCTTCGGCGGCGCCGGTATCGGCGAGGCCAACGCCGGTGCGCTGGCGCTGGCTATCGGCGTCCTCGCCGCCTCATCGCTGTGGCTGGAGGGCTCGTTCAAGGAGAAGTGCGTCCTGTTCGTGGCCATACCGTTCATGCTCAACGGCATCGTCACCACCATCAGCCGCAGCGGGCTGCTGTCGCTTGCGGCCGGCGCCCTCGTGTTCATCTTTTTCTCGCCCCGGCAACATCGCAAGCAGATTCGGGTGCCGTCGGTCCTGGCCGTGACGCTGTTCCTGATCGTGGCCGGGCCCAGTTACTGGAATCGC
>JBDTUL010000264.1:0-8354 GCA_040007735.1 Gammaproteobacteria bacterium
CGAGCGGCTGCACCCAGTTGAACTCCAGGCCGTTCACGGTCAACGCGCCACTGGCATTCACCTGCTGCTGCAGGACCACCGTAGCCGCGTTCGGGCCGCCTCGCGAGTTGATGGCCGCCTGCTGAGTGGGAGTGAGCGTGTCGTACGTCACTCCGAATACCGAGAGAGCGGAGAACGGCACGGTCTGGCTTCCATTGGTGGTGAAGCCGGTGACGCGCTTTCTGAAAGCCGCCAGACCTATGTACCCTTCCCTGCCGGTGTAGTACTCGAAGCCGAGATCGAGGTTCTCCGATTTGAACGGCTTCAGCGCGCTGTTGCCCACCGTGCCCACGTCAGCCGAGGGCCCGCTGAAGTTGAGCCCGGGAAGCTGCGCGTTCGGGTCCGGTCGAGTCATCGTTCTGGAGGCCGCGGCCCTGACGACAGAGTTGTCGGACGTGTTGTACGCCAGCTCGAACGAGGGCAGCGTGTTGTAGTAAGTGTTGTCACGCGTGACGAACGTAACGATGTTCGGGAACCGCGCGCCATCCGGCAGGTTCGGCGCGGTGGGCGGCGTGGTCACAGGTGGCGTGGGCGCCAACGTAATGTTTCGCGGGTCCGGAATCGAGACCTGGCCACCGATGGTCTGCTCGGTCTTCACTCGCCGCACGCCAGCGGTGTAGCGCAGCCGATTGCCATTCACCGTGGTATCGCCGGTGAACTCCGTATACGCGCCGGTGGTTTTCTCGCGTACGTAGCCGCCACTCGCGCCGGTGTTCGAAGAGCCCACTTCAGGTGCCGCATCATGGAACGCGTCGTAGTTCGAATCCTTCTTGAAGCGACTCCAGTCCACGGTCACGAAGCCGTCAGGCCCGGGCGTCAGATATTGGGCGAGCGCCGATGCGGGGATCAGCGAACCCTGATACAGGACGGGCGGCGTCGCACCCGCCGAACCGAACGTGCCGAGACCTGGGTACGTCGGGTAGCCGGCGCCCGGGGTTGTTGTCGCAAGGCCCTGGCACGGGGGCTGCGTGTTCGGACTCGGAACGAAGACGTTCGGGTTATCGCCGCACACCGCATTCTGCCAGGCCTGGGCATTGTCGAAGGCGTTGATGCGGCGGGCGACGTTGTCGAAAGCACCGCCGACATGCACCGCAAACGCTTCCCACTTGTTCCAGGCCAGGTCGGTGCGCACGCCCTTGGTGTCGGTCTCGCGCCGCTCGTCCTGAATATTGACGCGCGCGCCGGGCCAGCCGAAGTTGTTCGGATTGTTCAGATCGAGGTTGGTGCCGATGACCGGGGTGCCGCCCGTGTTGCTGTAGTTGACCGTCACACCAGAGCTCGCCGGCGAGATGACCACCACGGACGGCGATTCACGGTGAAAGCGGCTGTTGGTCTTGTTCGCCGCCACGTCGAGTTTGAAAGTATCCGACAGCTGCCATTCGAGGCCGGGGTTCACGCCCCAGAACTGCGTGTCTTCAATGAACGGCCGATATTCCAGGAAGAACTGAGAGTTGGCGAACGTACCGCCGGTCACGGTGCAGCCGACGGAGCAGTCGCTCTTGTCGACCGTCATGTTGATCGGAATCATCGCGCCGTTGCGGCCGACCCAGTTCATGTCGATACGCTGCAGGTCGTTCTCTTTCTTGCCGTAAAGCGAGTCGACGTAGAAATGCAGGTTCTCGGTCGGCCGGTACTCGAGGCTAACGATAGCGTTGTAGCGATCCTTGGTACCGAACTCATCCGAAGGGCGCCCGAGCCGCGGAATGAGCGCATTGTCGAGTTGTTGCAGCGTGAGGCCAGGATTCAACGCAAGCAGTGC
The DNA here is from genome assembly GCA_040007735.1 of Gammaproteobacteria bacterium. Lineage (GTDB taxonomy): Bacteria > Pseudomonadota > Gammaproteobacteria > Steroidobacterales > Steroidobacteraceae > JADGHX01. Next base: position 1,799 of record JBDTUL010000264.1, read on the forward strand.
CGCCTGGTTGAGCACACTGCCCTGAACCAGCCCGTTGCCGGCGTTCGCAGGCACCGTGCCCGGACTGGTCCAGTTGCCACCGCCACTCGAATTGCACGTTTGGGTGGCCGAGGGCACGCACTGCGCCTGCGCCGGAGTAATGATGGTGCCGTTGGGGCCGGCATTCGGCACCGACAGATTGGGATTGGTATAGCCGATGGACTCGAAACCGGTCGTCCGCACTACGTTGTGAACACCGGCAACGCCAACCAGCACGCCGAAGGTATCCCAGGTCTTGCTTCCCAGCACCGAGCCGCGCTCGCCCCAGTTGTCGGCGTTGGTGTTCTTCGTGCCCTGAAAACCGTACGTCAGCTTCTGGCCGCCGTCGCCATCGAACGGGCGCGCGCTGCGCATGTTGACGCTGCCGGCCGCGCCGCCTTCCAGCATGCTGGCGGCAGCGCTTTTGCGCACGGTGAGCTGGGTGAACAGCTCCGTGGGGAACAGGTCCAGGTCTACTTCACGGTTCGTGCTCTGCGCGTCCGTGCGGCCGGTGGAGGCAACGGCCACGGGAGCGTTATTCAGCAGGATGCGCGTGAAATTCGAGCCCAGGCCGCGAATGGCGATGCTGAGCCCTTCGCCCGTAATCTCACGATTGATCGTGATGCCCGGGATGCGATTGAAGGATTCCGCGATGTTCGTGTCGGGGAACTTGCCAATGTCTTCGGCGAACACCGAATCGGTGAAGCCGGTGGACTGCTTCTTCGCCTCGGTAGCGTCCGCAAGACTCCTGCGGATGCCGGTGACGACCACTTCCTGGAGAGCCGGGGATGGCGCAGCCGCGGGCTTCACCGCGTTCTGTGCGCCCGCCGTACCGGACAAAGTAGTGAGCAGAAATGCCGGCGCCAGCAGGCTCGCCCGGACTCCATTCAACGCGAACGCACGTCTAAACACTGGCTCCCCCCTTGTTCGAGACCGGACTCACTCTTGTCGCGAGAACGCAGCGCCGCGCTTCCCACAGGTGTGCAACTCGAAACAACCGGGCCACGTCGGCCACCGTGAATGGCAGGCCCGGTTCGAAAGTATGGTAGCGCTCACATTTTTAATTTGCAAACCAGTGTGCGCTCGCCACCGGCGAAGTTGTACCGAGTGCGGATAACCGCTAGCCCCGCGCCCTGGTGGCCGTTCTGCCCTGCGGGCCTGACTCCCGTCCCCGACACCGCAGGGACCGCCCACTTCCTGAGTTGTTGCGGCTATGATACCGGTACCAATCCGGCGCGGCTGCGCGCCACATCGAGGAGGCTCGAAAAATGGAACAGTCAGGGCTGGCGAACCGCTGGCGCGCGGCGCGCATCGTTTTTGCAGGGGCCGCGGCATTCGCCGTCATCGCAGGAAGCGTCGCGGCCACCTCGGTTGCGCAATCCTCACGGAAGGCGGATCAGAACAAGGCGCTCTACAAGAACGCCGCCGCACCGGTCGAACAGCGCGTCGAAGATTTGCTCTCGCGCATGACGCTCGCGGAGAAGATCGAGCAAATCACCACGGTCTGGACGCGCAAGAGCGAAGTGCTCAACGCCGCAGGTGAATTCGACGCGGCGAAAGCCCGCGAACGTCACCCAGCCGGCATCGGCCACTTTGCGCGGCCGAATGATCTGCAGGGCCTCGGCAGCCCCACCGAAACCCCGTTTCGGGATGCGAAGCAGACCGTCGCACTGGTGAACGCCATCCAGCGTTATCAGATGAACGAAACGCGCCTGGCGATTCCCACTCTGTTTCATGAGGAAGGGCTGCATGGCTACGCCGCCCGCGGCGCCACGCACTTCCCTCAGTCCATTGCACTAGCGAGCACCTGGGATCCAGAGCTGCTCACACGTGTGTTCACGATAGTGGGCCGTGAGATTCGCGCGCGCGGCGTGCAGCTGGTGCTCGCGCCGGTGGTCGACGTGGCGCGCGATCCGCGCTGGGGGCGTATCGAAGAGACATACGGCGAAGACCCGTATCTGGTGGGCGAACTGGGCGTCGCCGCAGTTCGCGGCTTCCAGGGTGACTCCCTCCCTCTCGCGAAAGGCCACGTGTTTGCGACCCTCAAGCACATGACCGGTCACGGTCAGCCCGAAGCAGGCACCAACGTAGGCCCGGCCAGCATCTCCGAGCGAGTGCTTCGCGAGATATTCTTTCCGCCTTTCCAGGCGGCGGTGAAACGCGGGAACGTGCAGAGCGTGATGGCCTCGTACAACGAGATAGACGGCGTGCCGTCGCACGCGAACGGCTGGCTGTTGAATCATGTGCTGCGCCAGGAAATGGGTTTCAGGGGCGCGGTGGTCAGCGACTACTGGGGCATCGACGATCTCGAGCGCCTCCATCATGTGGAGCCGGATCTCACCAGCGCCGCAGTGCGCGCGTTGAAGGCCGGCGTGGATTTCGATCTGCCGGACGGCAACGCCTACTCAAAGCTGCCGGAAGCGCTGGCGGCAGGTCGCGTCACGCAGTCGGAAATCGACGAGGCCGTTCGCCGCATGCTGCGGTTGAAGTTCCTGTCGGGCGTGTTCGAAGACCCGTACGCCGATGCGAAGTACGCCGCGGCGATCACAGACAATGCTGACGCGCGTGCGCTCGCGACAGAAGCTGCGCGCAAAGCAGTGGTGTTGCTGAAGAACGATGGCACCCTGCCCCTGCGCGCGGCTGCGCTGAAGACTCTGGCGGTCATCGGACCGAATGCAGCTATCGCGCAGCTCGGCGGATACTCGAACGTGCCGGCGCATGCCATCAGCATTCTGGAGGGGATCAAAACCAAGTTAGGGCCGCGTGTCCGGGTAGTCACCGCCGAAGGCGTTCGCCTCACCGACAAAGGTGACTGGAACGCCGATGAGGTGGTGCTTGCCAACCCCGCCGAGAATCGACGCCGCATCGAAGAAGCCGTGCGAGTGGCGAAGGAGGCCGATGCTGTCGTGCTCGTCGTCGGCGGAAGTGCTGCGACCAGCCGCGAGGCGTGGGCGGACAATCATCTGGGCGATACCACATCCCTCGAACTCGTCGGCGAGCAGAATGACCTGGCGCGCGCGATGTTCGCGTTGGGAAAACCCGTGGTCGTAGTGCTCATCAATGGACGGCCGCAGGCGGTGGTTGAGATTGCAGGCAAAGCCAACGCGCTGCTCGAAGGCTGGTATCTCGGCCAGGAAGGCGGCACAGCGATGGCCGACGTCCTGTTCGGCGATGCGAATCCCGGCGGCAAGCTACCGGTGACACTCGCGCGTTCGGTGGGACAGTTACCGCTCACGTACAACGAGAAGCCCAGCTCCCATCGCGGCTACCTGTTCGATTCACGCGAACCGCTGTTCCCGTTCGGCTTCGGGCTCTCGTACACCACGTTCGAGATTGGCGCGCCTGTTTTGTCGACGAGCCGGATCCGCACGGATGAGTCGGTGACGGTGAGCGTCGACGTTCGCAACACTGGCGCAGTAGCCGGAGATGAAGTGGTTCAGCTCTATCTTCGCGACGTCGTCAGCTCAGTGACGCGGCCGGTGAAAGAGCTGCGAGGCTTCAAGCGTGTGAGCCTGGCGTCGGGTGCATCGGCCACCGTGACCTTCACGCTGGATTCGGGGGCCTTTGCGCTGTGGGACAAGGATATGAAGCACGTCGTGGAGCCCGGCGAGTTCCAGGTGATGGCCGGTGCAAACTCGGCGAGCCTGAAATCGGCAAAGCTCGACGTTTCACCCTAGAAGAACGGCCAGGGAAAGGAATCCAACTCAGCCGCCCGGCGTTTGAGGGCTCTTCATCCCGGCGGCGCCGGCCAGCCCCCGATCGCTTTCCGCGACAAGCGGCTGAAGCCGCGCGGGACTGCGCCGGTCCAAGCTGTTGCACACGGCCAGTGCACGCTCGGTCACTGCGCAGCCGCGGATCACGCCAGAATTTGGTGCAACCTCCTGACGCCGAATGCCGTCACTCTCTACATAAGGTGAACTCTTTCGTATCTTCGAGACTCCTTAAGGGCAACAATAGCCAGCCGTGATCGTTACTCAGAATTGCACCTGAGCGAAGGCCGTCATGCTGGACGCCGTCTGGAAATACTTTTCCCCCTTTGCGCTGTTCAAGGACGCAAGCCGAGGCTCGTTCGCGGAGAAAGCCGCGGCCTATCGGTACAACTGCCACATGCGCGGATGCCTGCTCACCTATATCTCGCGCTGGCTGCGGGCCGGTTGCGTGGCACTCCTGCTCACCGGGTTCTTCGACTCCCTGGGCCCCGATGACGGTGACGTCACGGTCTTCGTCATCCTGACAGCCTCGGTCGCCGTGTTCGCCACCCTGGCCACGTGCGCTGTATTCATTCTCTCGTATTCTTATTTCTCGCTCGCCTATCACGCCGCTCAGCAACGTGATGCGAGTCACCGGCACTGACGCCGCCGACCCCGGCCGCGGCCTGCTGACTTTTCAGGGCTCACCTGCTCGCGGCGCACGCTGGAGCACCCGCGTGCACGAGCCTTTCCGAAGGTGCACACTCCACTGCGCTCACCGCCGCGAGTCGTGCATCGTTGCCGCTGTCGTCATGAATAAACCGGCCGACGGTAATTTCAGCCAGATTCGGCTTCCAGGTATCGGACCCCACCTGGTCGGCCGGTCCCGGTGGGCTGCGTACCCCGCGGCCGCGCTGTTGGCGGTGGCCATGGCGCTGGGGCGCTTCGCGCTCACCCCTCTGCTGGGAAATCAGGCTCCCCTGCTGCCTTTTGTGCTCGCGGTGGCCGCGGCGGGCTACCTGGGCGGTCGCGGTCCGGCCCTCCTCGCCATGGGCGTCAGTGCGCTGGCCGCGCAACTGCTGTTCCAGGATTTCGCCGGCTTCAAGTACGAGACGATCGCCTGGGCCGGCCACCTGACCCTTTTCGCCCTCGTGGGGGCATTCACCGCGGAAGTGATCCAGCGACTGCAAACCGCCAAGACGGCGCTGCGGGACAGCGAGGCGCGGCTGCGAGCCATCCTGGATCGGGCCTCCGCCGTGGTGTTCTTCAAGGACCGGGACGGTCGCTACCTGTTCGTGAACGAGGAATTTCTGCGCATCTTCGCCATGGAGCGCAGCGCTGTTATCGGCCGTACCGAATTCGAGCTGTTTCCCCGCGAAATCGCCGCCGAGCTGCGTGAGCACGACCTGCAGGTGTGGCGCTCCAATGCTTCGTTCACCACGGAAGAAACGGTTCCGCAGACGGACGGGCCACACACCTACGTCGCCACCAAATTCCTGCTCCAGGACCGGGCCGGAGCGCCCTACGCCATTTGTGGAATCGCGACGGACATCACCGATCAGAAACACGTGCAGGACGCACTTCGCGACGCGGACAAGCGCAAGGACATCTTCCTCGCCACGCTGTCCCATGAATTGCGCAACCCGCTTGCGCCGATCCGTCACGCCGCCATTGTCTTGCGCACGCCCGGAGTTAGCCCGAACGCGGTTCGGCAGGCTCGCGAGATCATCGAGCGCCAGTCACTACATATGAGTCGATTGCTGGACGACCTGCTGGACGTCTCGCGCATCACGCGCGGCAGTCTCGAGCTGCGCAAGGAAACACTGCAGATCTCTTCGGTTGTCGAGACTGCGCTCGAAGCCGCTTGCCCACATTTGAATGCGCGCAAGCACACGGTGACGGTGGACCTGCCCCCGATACCCTTGCTGGTCGAGGCAGACGCGGTTCGGCTTTCGCAGGTGCTGGTCAATCTGCTGACGAACGCCGCGCGCTATACACAGCCCGGAGGGCAGATTCGCATTCAGGCGGGAACTGAAGGCGCCGATGTCGTGCTCCGCGTGAGCGACAATGGCATCGGCATCGGTGCCGAATCGCTGCCGCATGTCTTCGAAATGTTTTCGCAGGAAAAATCAGAGAGGCAGCATGCGGAAGGCGGGCTTGGCATCGGCCTGGCGCTGGCGCGAGGGTTGCTCGAGCTCCACGGAGGTACCATCGAAGCTCGCAGCGAGGGGCCCGGGTGCGGCAGCGAGTTCATCATGCGCGTTCCTGCCGGCGGAGTCGGAGTTGCAACGCAAGGCGCTCCGCGCGCCTCCCCGGGACAAGGCCCGCTCAACGGCGCCTGCAAAGTGCTGGTGGCGGATGACAACCGGGACGCCGCGGACAGCCTGAGCATTCTGCTTCAGAGCGACGGCCACGAAGTACGCAAAGCGTACGACGGAGACGGCGCGCTCGAGGCAGCCGAAGTGTTCCGGCCTGATGTAGCGCTACTGGATATCGGCATGCCAGGGCTCAGTGGATACGAAGTGGCCGAGCGAATCCGCGCGCAACCCTGGGGACGCGATGTCACATTGATTGCGTTGACGGGCTGGGGGCAGTCGCAGGACAAGCAACGCGCAGTGGAAGCGGGGTTCGATCATCATGTGACGAAGCCGGTGGAGCCGGAACGACTGCAGGCACTGGTCATCGCCAGAGGCTCTCCCAGCCGCCCGGCGATCGAGGGCCTCTTGCACAGCTCTTGAGAAGCCCTCAATCGCCGGGCGGCTGGGAGAGCAATCTCAATACGTCGCGCAAGACCACTACATCTTCCCGCGCCCGAATCACCATCACCTGCGTCGCCGCTGAGGCGCGCG
>JBDTUL010000265.1:0-8336 GCA_040007735.1 Gammaproteobacteria bacterium
TTATCGCCTCCGAGGTGCAGGACCGCGCTAAGTTCGACGAAGGCCGCGTGAAGAGTCTCACCGGCGGGGACATAATGACCGCCAGATTTCTGCATCAGGAGTTCTTTTCCTTCCGCCCCGCGCTGCACCTGTGGTTGGCCGTGAATCACAAGCCTGTTGTGACTGACGATTCCTACGGCTTCTGGCGCAGGGTGCGGCTCGTGCCGTTCACGCAGCGGTTTGCCGTAAACAAACAACTCGACGCGGATCTCAAAGCTGAAGCCGTCGGTATCCTCGCCTGGCTCGTGCGCGGGTGTCTCTTATGGCAGGCCGAAGGGCTCACGCCACCAGAGTGCGTCCTTGCCGCAACTGCTCAATACGAAGAAGAGAGTGACGTGCTAGCGGACTTCCTCGCAGACAGTTGCGTTGTGTCCAACGAGGAATCTATCGGCGCACACGAGTTCTACAGGCTCTACCGCGAGTGGGCTGACCGCGCGGGGCTCGGGCGGGATTGCCTAAAACTGGCAGCATTTGGGCGCCTGGCCACGAGTCGATTCCGGAAAGAGAGAAATGGCCAGTGGGTGTGTGTATCACGGCGTTGGAGCGAGTCGAATGTCGGGTTTAGGCCAATAAATGCTGCATTTGAATGCTTTCTTATATTTCTCATAAGAGAACTCATTAGGAAGAAATATCAAAAAGGCTGACAACCCAACACACTCAACATTTTGCGAATATATTGATGAGCTAATATCGTCGGGTCGGTTTCCGACAGCCAAGGTCATAGCGGCGCGCGCCGGCGCCCGGTTCGACCGCTCATTAACCACATGCGGCCAAGTGACCCGCGGGCGGCCTTCCGAGAAACTCCTGTCGCACTCGTGGATCCCGCAGATACAGCTGGACCTGGCGTTTGACCATCTCGGTTGCTCGCTCTGGCTTTTGCAGGCTCAATAATCCTGCAAGCTCGCGGCGAGCATCCTGCTCAAGTCGGTGACGGTTCTCGGTGGTGAGCTGGTCGTAGGCCTGCTCCGCGACTGTTTGAGCATCCTGCGCCGCCCTTGCGTTTTTGGGGAACGTCGTACGTACGTTCTCTGAATTCCCGTACGTACGATCGGGTGACAGCTGTGTCACCCCTGGCGGCGCGATTTGGGTGGTTTTGTCACCCCTGAGCGGTGTTTCTGTCACCCCTGAAACTGGAATCGCCGGCGAATTCGTCACCAGCGGTGTCGTAGATGTCCCCCTTGAATTAAGGGTGCTTTCGGCGTGTCCTGGCACACCGAGCCCGGCAACGTTGATGCGATAGGTGGTCGGTCGGTGCTGTTGCGCCGGCGCTTGCTGAATGAGTAACCCCGCCTCGAGGAGCTCCTTGAGGAGCCGTTGGACGCTCCGATCGCTGCAGTTCGCTCGCTGTGCGAGCGTCTCCACGGCCGGGAACGCGCCGGCGCCATGGTCATCCGTGAACTGCGCCATGGCGACCAGCATCAGTTTGGCTTGCATCTTCTTCTTCGTGATGCCGGGGAGTTTGGACTGAAGTACCAGTTTCTGCACGAGGTAGCTCACGGGAGCCACCTACGCATGGGTTCCGCTTGCATCAGCGGCTTATTTTGGATAGTCTTCGAGCACATTCACGTTTCACTTTCTGGCGCGGTCAGGCGCCGGTCAATTCAAGCCCTGCGGTGTTTCAGCACCCCAGGGCTTTTCGCTTTTTAGCGGCGGCTACGCCGCGCTTCTGATGCCTTCGATCGCCTCCAAATTACCGGTCATCACGTCCGACAGCGGCAGCAGAAACTGCCCTTCTGGGACGGTGTGGGCCGGTTCGCCAGGCCGTTGGAGGGAGACATCCCATCCAGACAACCTGAGAACTTCTTGCGTATTGGCGCGAAAAACGTCGGGTGCGTATTTCTCGATGTGAGCGAGCACTAGGCGTACACGCGCTGGACTGATATGGGCGCGCTTCAGTCGAAGAATTAGCCTAGCTCGCGCCAAATCTCGCATGGAGTACATCCGACCGGCGCGACGCGTGTGCGCCCATTCGACCGACGGCGTCAAAAGACCCGCTTGAGCCCAATGGCCGAGGGTTCGTGCGGGCAGTAACTTCCCTTCGAGCCGCTCGAGCGCCGTAATCAGCTCCGATGAGGTTAAGTGCACCTGGATTACATCCATCGCCGCGCAGTATAGCAATAATTGTTGCCATTACAAATGGTCGGCGAAACGGAGGTCATTTCTAGAGCTAACAGGTTTAGGAGTTCACAAGTTCACTAGTTGACGTGTTTGTGAGTATGTGAGTAAACTCCGCAACCAGTGAAGGAGTTCACTTCATGGATGTGATTGCGCTGATCTCGCAGAAGGGCGGGTCCGGCAAGACGACGTTGGCATTAGCCTTGGCGGTAGCCGCTGAAACGGCCGGTCGGCCAGCGGCGGTCATTGACCTCGATCCGCAAGCGACGGCGACGAATTGGGCGGACAGGCGGGAGAATCAGCCGCCCGTCGTCGTTTCTGCGCAACCCGCCCGTTTGGCTCAAGTGCTTTCCGCGGCGGCTGATAGCGGCGCAGAGTTCGTGTTGATAGATACGCCACCTCGTGCTGAGGGTGCGGCCATGGCTGCAGCGAAGGCGTCCGGGTTGGTGTTGATTCCGTGTCGTCCAGCGGTGTTCGACTTGGACACCGTCGCCACGTCGCTGGAGCTGATTCGGTTGTCTGGGAACCCTCGGATCGCCGCGGTACTGAATGGTGTGCCGGCGTCCGGTAGTGAACGCGAGGAGGCCACTCAGGTCCTGCAGGAGCTCGGTGTGACGGTCAGTCCGACCGGGCTTGGATACCGAAAGGCTTTCCAGCAGGCGGGCGCGATGGGCAAAGGCCCGCAGGAATACGATCCCGATGGAAAGGCAGCTCAAGAAGTAGCGGCGGTTTACCAGTTTGTTTGTGAACTCATGAACTCACGAACCAGTGAAGGAGTCAACTCAGATGTCGTCGAAACCGCGCGGTAATCTGCTGAACGCGATGCGAACAAGCGCTCACAGTGCGCCTCGTGAGGCGTCTGAGCCTCTACGGGCCCCCACAAACATCGGGAATGTCGCTGCCACTCGGATGCCGCATGCCCGCCCTGGGCGGGCGGGGCAGACGAACGTCACCGGCTATTTCCCGCCTGTAGTGAAGCGGTTGCTGAGGACCATCGCCGTTGAGCGAGATACCACCATCCAGGATCTCTTAGCTGAAGCGCTGAACGATCTGTTCGCGAAATACGGCAAGCCTGAGGTGGCCTCGAGCCGTCGTCAGGTAAGGCCCGAAGCGAGCGGAGAAGGGCAAGTTTGATCGTGGAGACAAAGGTGTGCCCATGCTGAAAACTGTGCGGGTTTATGAGAGCGATGAGAAATTCGTCGAGTTTAGCGATGTTCGGTGCGTGGAGCGGCTTTCGAGCGGCCAAGTGCGCCTTGAGCAATGCCTGGATGCGACAGCGGCCACCGGGCCGTCACGGGATGTGGTTCTACCGTCTGGCTCAACCTACGACGTCCTGAATTTCGGGGTGTATGAGACGGTCCGCTCCTAAATCGTCTGGGCGTGCGGTGGGATACCTCCGCGTGTCGACGGACAAACAGGCTGATTCCGGACTCGGGCTCGAAGCGCAGCAGGCCGCCATCGAGGTGGCGGCGAAGCGGTCCGGCCGGCAGCTCGGGAGGGTCTTCATTGATGGCGGCACATCGGGCGCCTTGTCGGTGACCGACAGGCCCATCCTGATGGAAGCCATCGGGGCGCTGCGCCGCGGCGATGTGCTGCTCGTGGCGAAGCGGGACCGAATTGGACGCGACGTGATCGTCGTGGCCACCATCGAGAAAGCAATTGAGAAGCGCGGCGGACGCGTGATCTCCGCGGCAGGGGAGGGGACCGACGCCGACAACCCCTCTGATGCGCTGATGCGTCGGATGATCGACTCGTTCTCGCAGTACGAGCGAGAGCTGATTGCGGCCCGCACGAAGGCGGCGCTCCAGGCGAAGCGGGCCCGCGGCGAGCGGGTCTCGAGGTTTGCCCCGTTCGGCTGGACGTTTACGGAGGCCGGGCGGCTCGAGCAGGCCGAGGGCGAGCAGGGCGTCCTGCAGGCGCTGCGGGCCTGCCACGCGCGTGGCTTGTCGATCCGGGCGACCGCCGCCGAACTGAATCGCCAGGGCATGCGAACCAGGGCGGGGTCGGAGTGGCGATTCGAATACGTCAGGAACCTCTTGGGCAGCCGTTCTCCGGGGCCTGCGAGCCCCGTGTGATAATTCGGGGGTGCCGGAGGATGATCGCCTTGGTACGCGCCCAACAGGCCGCCACGGTCCTCACGGCAGGACCGATTAGACGCCATCGCCTGGACGCTGACGAAGGGCGGTCGCACCTACCGAGCCGAGCTTCGAGCGACCGCGGAGCCGGCTTCGAGTCTCAACTATTCCTTGATGGCGAATTCCGGCACGGGCAGCGGCACACCTCCGGCCAAGCTGCGATTAAACAGTTGGCCGCTTGGCGGTTAGCGCTCGAGGTGAAGGGCTGGACGGCTCAGCCTGTGGCATGATCCCGTCGCCGTGTCGTGCTCGTCATCTCTTACAGCCGCCAGGACCAGGCTCAAATAAGGGGCGTGGTGGCGCTGCTCAAGGCGGCGTTCCCTAACGTGAAAGAGGCCGTTTTCTGGGATGGTGATTTTGAGCCCGGCGAGCCCTAGTTTGAACAGATTCAGCACAACATCGACGCTGCGCCGCAATTGTTTGTGTTCTGGTGCAGTCACGCGATGTCGTCGGTTCAAGTGGAGCGCGAATATCTCTACGCCCTGAGGCAGAAGAAGCGAGTCGTTCCTGTGCTGCTTGACGATGCACCGCTCCCTCCGCAGTTGGCAGGTGTCCACGGTATCGACCTCAGGCGTGTCATGCGCCACGGTGAAGGCGAATCTCATATGCCTGGAGCGGTGCCAGATGACTACAACGCCTTTGACGAGACCGCAGCTGGAGAGGACTTCGAGCGAATCGTGGAAAAAGTGCGGATCGCGAGCCTGTTTACAGTTTACCTAGCTGGTCCATAAGAACGCTAAGACGGGATACAACCGGACGGTTGTATCCCTGGGAAACTCCTAAAATAGGCCTGTTTTCGAAGCCTCGCCCCCAGGCATCCCGTACCGGACCGCATCGCAAGGCCCCTTCGTCTTGCTCGATGTGTGTAGACAGTCGTCTATAATCATCATATGCCGTTTGCTCCACTGTGGTTCCCGAGGATTCCTGACGCCATCACTCAACTGCAGCAGTTGGACCGGCAACTGATTACCCGCGGTGACCTCGAGCGGCTGTTCGGCGTCTCCCGTGCGCTAGCGGCTAAGCTGATGCACCGGTTCGGAGCGGAGCGCGTCGGGGCGCAGCTCCTAGTGGGGCGGTCGGCGCTGATGCGGAGCCTACAGGCTATCGGCGATGGTGACCAGGCGCGAGGCGACGTAACACGGCGGGCTGCGGTTGCTTCAGAACTGCAACGTGCCAGGCTCGAGGCCGTGCACGTTGCCGTGCCCGCCAGCGTGCTGCAGACGCATGTCGCTGGCTTGCCGGCCGGCGTTGCGCTCGGTCCAGGGCGGATCGAGGTGCAGTTCCGATCCGTGCCGGAGGCGCTTCAGAAGCTCTTCGCGCTCGCTCAGGCGATCACCAACGATTACGACCGTTTCGCATCGCTCGTGAGCGGACCCAATACCTAGAACGCGTGGGCGAGCTCGCGTATCGGGTGCCAGCCCCCTTCGCCCACCTTAAGCTCGAGGCGGAGCGGCTTCGCGTCCTCTTTCGCGACGCATTTCAGCATGTCCAACGGGTAGTGGCTGATCGGTTCTCGCGTCAGTGCCAGTATCCGCACGAGGCGATCAGCGGTGGTGCCCATCGGGGTCTTGCCCTGTTCCCATCGCGAAACGGTCTCCGCAGCGACGCCCAGGTGCTGGGCGAAGTCGGTCCCTGACAACCCCAGATACTTGCGCAGAAATCGGATCTCGTCCGGCGTAAGCCGCTCGGGTTTTCGGGCAATCGCTAGGGCAAGTGCGCGATGCAGACCCTCAATATTTGGGATCTGCACCTCAACCTCCTTGCATTCGGGGCAACGGCCCACCTTAATGCCCACGAGGGTCACTCCAGGCAACCCAGACGCGTCGTACTTGTAGGTCTCGCGCTTGATCCGCATGCGCGTACCGCATTCAAGACACGTCATCACTAAATCCTCCACGCGGTTACGATGCGCAGTTCCGTCTTCGACCGAAAGGCGACAACGACGACGATTCGGTTGGTTCGAAACCGATATCGCCATGTGCCCTTTTCGAATTCTGGAAACTCAGCCACGCCGCCTTTCAACACGTTCACGCAATCAACGATCGACAGGCCGTCTTTCGCCATTTCATTGGTTGCGTGTGTGGAGTACGCGAAGGTGCCGCCGCTGCGCAGAATCTCACCAACAAGTGTTTTAGCCCGGACGGGATCGATGGGCTCGTCGAGAGGTTCGTCCGGCACTTGTGTCGAAACAGTATTGACGTGTTGACAAAATGTCAATTTATTACTGATGGGCTGCGCTACGGTTTTCAGCGGATAGTTTTTCCGTGAGCGGTCGCTCGGGTTCGTTGACGCCCGGCGTCAGCTCACCGCTGCGCGCAACGATCCCCCACTCACTCGTGAATAGTGCAGGCCGAGGGCTAGGCCTTCGCGGTCCGCAGGCGAGCCACCGGAACCCGGCGCGCCACCGCAGTTGCGTCAGGTACGCGCGACAGGCGAAGTCGGTCGTAAAGCGAGCGCCCATTCGGCCTACGTCCGCGGACAATCCTCCACGGCGCGTGACCCCATACTGTTGGGGATACCTGCGTCACGCGATACGCCAGCATATATATAAACCAATGATTACTTGATCATGCTCGTCCGTAATGCCTCATACTCGTCGGACGGCGTTCTCAACTGAATCGGTGCTCTCGCGTAGAGATACGCAGCCGGAGGCTGGACGAAATGAGTCTGAACCACGCGCCATTGCCGCTCGGTGACCGATTTGCGGCGATCGCCGGAGACCGTCCCGGTGATGCGCCGGGCCTTCATACACTGGCGACCCGCGACCACGCCAGCATCCGACGATGGGCGTCGGTGCACAAGGCGGAGCCCGCGACTGGCGAGGCCACCGCGTCGGGACCGGCTGTTCGGGACGTGAACGACGGCGGGGTCGGGATTCGGTTTAACTTCCCGGGTTGCGGACGCTTTCGCCCGATCACGTGGGAGGAGTGGCTGGCCCACTTCGATCGGGAGGCCCTGCTGTTCGTGTACGAAGAAGAAGATCCCTCTCAAGTCGCCGAGCGCGCACACGCGCGGTGGCAAGCACGTGGCGGGGAAGCCGGCCATGATCGCGAGGATTGGTTCGAGGCCGAACGAGAGCTGCAACAGAAGGCCGGACGCGGCTTATCCTCAATGGACTACCGCATTGTGAAGGATCCAGGCGCGGACTGAGACGGCGGAGGCCGGTGTCCCAGGGGCTTGTAACGAAGGCGAGGGTCAACGGCCGTGAGACCTGCGCCCGGAGCTCGACCCCGATCCGTCATTCTGCGCTCCGCTAGAATTTCGCGTCCGTCGTATTTCTCCGTCCGGCTGGCACGGATGGTCGGTCATCGTCCAGCGCCAGTGACGAACGGCTCCCCTCCTCACGCCAAATGGCCACCCGAGCGTGTGGTTGAGGCTCGGTTCCTGCCGCCGATCACCGCGTGGACGGGTGTCACGGCGTGCCAACGACTACGTGGCGCCCAGTGACAGCGGCACTGCCCCGGACGCCAGCGGCACGGCCACGGCGAAGGTGCACCCCTGGCCCGGCCGGTTGTGAATTTCGATGTCGCCGCCGTGCGCCTTGACCGCCTGGCGGGCGATCGAGAGGCCCAGGCCGAGGCCGGTCCGATCGCGCCCGCGGCGGTCCCCGAAGGGCTTGAACGGGTCGGCGGTGAACGCCGGCAGTCCCCCACACTGATCCTCGACTTTAATCAGCAGGCGGCCGTTCTCGTCGCGCGCGCGCAGCGTGACCTGGCCTCCGGCGTCGCTGTACTGAAACGCGTTGTTCACGAGATTGGTGACGGCGGTCGCGAGCAGCTGCGGGTCCGCTTCGATGATCCATCCGGGATCCACCGCCTCGACGGTGAACTGCATGCCGCGGGACTCCGCCTGGAGTCCCGCCGCGAGGACAATCTCGCTCAGAAACGCGGTGACCAGGACGCGCTCGCGCCGCTGCTGATTGGCGTGGATCCGCACATCCGACAGCGCACTGTCGGCAAAATCGCGGAGCCGCATGAGGGTCCGGCCGAGGACCGTGCCGGTACTCCCATTGATGCCGACCGAGCCGACCTGTAACGTGCGATAGGC
>JBDTUL010000266.1:0-8284 GCA_040007735.1 Gammaproteobacteria bacterium
ATCCACGCCATCGATACTCACGGTGGCGGGGATGCCATCCGTATCGATGCGCAATTTTCCGGGCAGCTTCGCGAGGCGCAGCCGCGCGCTTGGCGTGGACTTGCCATCGACAACGACGTTCACCTGCGCCGGGTAATAACCCTCGCGCTCGGCACGCACCACGTGCGCACCCGCAAGCATCTGGAGCGAATTACCACTGGGAAACGCGATGATGGTGCCGGGTGTCGTGACGTGTGCGTCGGCAGGCAGCACATCGACGTCTACCAGTTTAAGCATCGACATCAGGGTTGTGACGAGGGCCAGCACGACGACCGCGGCCGCGATGCCGACCACCCACTTCTTCGGAATCGGCTTGCGTGGAGCGCGAGCCCCGCGCGATGCGGTTCGCTCCGCCGTGAGCACAGCCGCAGCAGGGCGCGACCCCAGCAGCGAAGGCGCCGCGCGAATCTCGACATCTTCGTCGCCTGCCTCGAAATCCACGGCGGCGACGGTGACGATCGGCGCGATGGTGGCATTACCGACGAGGTGCTGAACGTCGAGGCGAAGCCGGGTGCGGGAATCATCAGTTACGACGATCTGGGCGTCGCCAACCGACAGCACGTCGTCCCGGTGCAGCTCGCGCGACCTTGTGAGAGGCCGGCCATCGAAGCGCACCGACGCGCCGGCTTCGGGCGCTGCGAACCAGTCTGCTTCCCGACGTTCGATGGTGAGTGCCGTGCCGGCGGCTACGCCGGGAACGACGATTGCAGAGCCTTCGCCACCGACGGTGACCTGCGCGCCGAGGGTGCGCTCGCCCTGAGGTTCGCGGACCCGGATTTGCGCGTACGCGCCCGCCTTGCTTACCGCGGCATCATTCATGGGAGAGTTCGACCCAGGGACGGTCAGATCGGTTCGATGCAGCTCACGCTTATAGTCTGCACATCGCGTCCAGGCGCAATCGTGACATCCCTACGCACGTCGCGGAATCCCGGACGCGTGCCGACCACCGTGTATTTACCCGGCTTGAGCTCGATTTCGCGGCGGGCGAAGGCACCGAACTCCCCGACGCGCTGAATCTGCACGCGGGTGGCGTTGTCCGAGACCAGCGCGAGTTTCACCGGGATGTCGAACTCCGGCAGCAGTATTCGCAGCCTCTGGATCTGCGAACGCAGCACCGGACCCGTGTTCGGCGTGTCATCGGCGCGCCGGAGCAGCGCATCCGCTTCGACGCGCACGCTCGGCGTGGCGAGCCGTTCCGGCCGGTCGATGAGGGCCTGCAGGCTGTTCGAAAGGCCCGCACGCTCCAGCGCTCGAATACGGCCCTGCTGCGCAAACACCAGCGAGGGGTCTACCTGCAGGGCTGCTTCATATTCGGTAACCGCCTCGGTCCAGCGCTCTTCCGCTTCGAGACTGGCACCCTTCTGGCGGGCGCCCGCGTAGCCGCGCGCACTCAGCGCTGCGCCCACACGCGAGAGCCCCGTAGCAGCTTCAGTACCGTTGGGGCGAATACTGCGTGCCTTCTCGAACGACACCCTGGCGTCGTCGAGACGGCCGGCGCCGAGCGATGCGAAGCCCGAGCCGACTGCCTTCGCATAACTGTCTTCGCCGAAACCGGCATGCGCGCGCTGGATGCCTGCGCGAGCCGCGACATTGTTCGGATCCAGCGAGAGCGCCTGGCTGTAATCCTGCACGGCGCGAGCGTAGTCCTTCGCGGCTTCCGCGTTCGCACCGTCCGCCAGCAACGGCAACACGCCGCCCAGATTGCGGACGCGCTGCAGGCCATCCGACGCGCGGGCGTTATTCGGATCGATACGGCGCGCGAATTCGTAAGCCTGCTTCGCCACTTCGGCCTGCCCGGCGGCGAGCGCGCGATCTCCCGTGGCGAGTTGCTCCGCGAGCGCGGGGCCGGCTTTCGCCTCGACACTGCTCAGCAGACGAAGCCCTTCATTCAGCCGATCCTGCGCAAGGCGCGTGCTGCCCGCATCGAATGCACCCACCGATTCGGCCGCGCGTGTTTTGGCCGTTCCGAATTCAGAGCCGCCCCAGAACCCTGCGCCCCGCGCTTCGAGGGCCGCGAGCCGCTGCCCGAAATTTGCTCGCGCTTTAGCGAGACGGTCGCCGACAGCGGCGGCAGAAACGCTGTCGTCTTTGACCGGCGGTTTGGCCGGCTCTCTAGCTGGCGCGCGCGCGGCAGTGGGAGCCGGCACTGAGCGCGAAACGGTGCCGGCGTTCGCGTCGGCTACCGGCGCATCGCCAGGACCCGCCGTAGCACCCGGCACGGGCGGCACATCTTCAGGCTTCGCCGCGACGATGGAGTCATCGGGCGTTGCGATGGTCTCGGCCGGAGCCGCACCCGAAGCCGCAGGCGGTGTGTTCTGGGTGACGATCGCTGCCGTGCTGGCTGCCGCCTTGCCTGACGACCGGCCGGCCACCTTGTCGATCAGCCCGCCGAGCGCCGGAAGCCTTTCCGACAACAGGTAGAACGCCATCACTGCGACCGCAACGGCGGTGAACAGCACCCAGGGCCAGCTTCGACGACTATTATCGCGAGCCCGGCGGGGGTTAAAGGGCTCCGCGCGAAGCCGCACATCATCCCAATCTGTCGGTGCGGTTCTGGCAGGGGTGGCGAGATGGGGGGCGGCGTCTCGCACTGCCGCCGCCGCGGCAGCGATTCGATCGGTCTCGACGCGCGAGTCGGCTCGCGGAGCGGTAGGCCCCTGCTCGACCACCACGCCAGTGCCATCGGCCGCACTGCCCGCGAACATCTCTGGAGAGGCCTTCCGGGCACCGCTGGAGTCACTTCGTGAGGCCGTAATCGGCTCGAATCGTTTCGCTATTGCGCCAGTAACGGTCACATCCGGCACATTTGGACGCTTCGGCGGAGTAGTTCCGCGTCCGGAGCCCTGAGAGGGGCGCTGAATAGGCGCCTTGGGCGGTTCAGCCGCGGGGCTCCGCCGCCGCGCTGCAGCATGCGGCTCGGCCGGTGCAGAGGCGGCGCGCCGGGCGGCTTCGGCCGCAGCTACCACCGCCGCATCACGCCGCCGGGTCCCCGAGGAGGAGTCGGGCTCCTCGACGCGGTCGAAATCGAACGTGAGGGTGTCGTTGAGCGCGGAATCGAAATCGTCGATGACTTCGCGCATCGATTGCGGGCGCAGCGACGCGCGCTTCGACAGCATGCGCATGATGCCGACCACCAGCTGCGGTGGCATCAGATGCGCAGGCTTGAGCTCCGGCACCGGCTCTTCCAGCACCCGCTTCACTTCGAAGCGCGGGTAATACGGGGGATAGCCGGACAGCAGCTCGTAAGCGAGCGCACCCAGGCCGTAAACATCGTCCGTCACTGCCGGCGGGTCGCCGCGCAGTTGCTCGGGGCTGGCCGTGAACGGGGACAGCCCGGGCCGCATGACACCCGGAGTGGCTTCACCGGGAGCACCGGCAATGCCAAAGTCCGCAATGCGCACCTGGCCGCGGATATCGAACAGGACGTTGCCGGGTTTCAGATCCCGGTGAATGACGCCGTTCTCGTGCGCGTATTCCAGCCCCTGCGCGATGTCGATGAGCACCGGGATGATGTCGAGGTAGCCCTTGCCCCGCAGCCGGCGGAGATCGCCGCCGGAGGCCAGCTCCATGGGCAGCGCCACGAAGTCGCCTTCGCGATAGGGCGGCTGCACTTTGAGGATGGCCGGATGGTTGAGCTGGCTGGCAATGCTGTGCTCGCGAACCAGCCCGTCCCACGCCGCTTCGTTGTGCGCGAGCAGGGGGCTCAGGATCTTGACAGCGACTTCGACGCCCGCCACCTCGTCACGCGCACGCCAGACCTCAGCCTGCCCGCCCGCGCCCAGCTTCTCGATGAGCGTGTAGCGGGTTGAGAGGCTCCGTCCCTGGCTGGCTGCGACGGCCTCGATCATGGCCTCACGGGAGTGGCAACGGGTTGTTCGACGGCGACTTTCACCGGCGCAACCGCAGCGTCGGGTGTAACCGCCGTGGCGGCGGTGCCGCCGGTTTCTTCCTGGTAGAGCTGGTGCATGAGTTCACGCCATTCTCGGTATTGTTCGTCGGCCGTGCCGGTGAGCCGCAACGTACGGCCCTCGACATCGACCACCTGTGGCTGCACTTCGTTCTGGAAGGACTCGGAAATTTCCTTCACCGCCTGGGCGTGAATCTTGGCGTCCGAGTACTTCTTCAGGCCAGACAGCACGGCGGCCGTGCCGCCAATGGCGCCCGCGGTGCGCGCCGCGCTTTCGATGCGGCGGCAATTGTAGTCGGTCGAGGCGCACTGGCCGGGCACGAAAACGCTGGCCAGCACGGCGGCCGCACCGAGGAACGTGCGGGTGCGCGCCTGGTTGCGCGCCCGGGTTTCCTTCTCGATTTCATCGAAGCTGGTGCGGCGCCAGTTGCCGTACGAGTCCCGCATCGTGTCGCTGAAATTCGCGTAGTAGCCGTTCACCGTGTCCACCACGCCCGCATCCCGCTCCCGAATCTTGTCGATGCGGGTGGTGAACGGATCGTTCGTCGCCGGCAGGCGCGCCACGGTCATGAGGCCCTTCGGGTCCTGCGCCAGGTAGCCGCCCATGGCCTGCGGGGCGATGTCTTTCGCGAAGCGTAGCTGCGTGACACGGCGCACCTCGCGGCGATTCTCCGCAAGCAGCGCCTGGCGGGCGGTGACCATGTCGTTGGCGATCTGCGAATACACGTTCTGGAATGGGTCCCGGGCCTTGAGGGAAGCGTCGGTCTTGTACGAACCGGTGTCGGCGGGGCTCTCGTAGTGCTTCTTGGTGATCCAGGCGCGCCCGGTCGAGTCCGTTACCGAGACCTCTACAGCAAGCTTCGCGCCCGTCGACTGTAAAATGCGTCCTGTCACGCTTACGTCGATGAACTCCACGTTCGCCGGCACCACCCGCACGGCTCCCCACTGCCCGGAGGATTCCAGGGTGGAGCGCAGCTGCGAGGGGATGTAGCGCGCCTCGGCCTTACGGATGTCCGGGTAGATGCGCTGCTTGGCCATGGCATCCGGATCCTTGGCCAGGGCTTCGGGAATGTTCACGTCGAATTCATGGATGCCGACATCCAGCAGCTCGTCCTCCGGGATCTGTGTCGTGGCCTGCACCGGATTGATCTTGGGCAGGGGCTTGGTCTCGTTGACCATGCAGCCGCTCAACTGACACACGACCGCCACGCTGAGCCACGCGATTACTGTTTGCCGGAACATGTTGATCACCTTTTCCTGCGTCGACCTGCCGACGGCGCTCCTGCGTCGCGGGCTCTACTTGCTCGAGTTCTTCTTGTATTCGATGTATTCCTTCCAGAGCTTGTCTTTCAGCTCCGGATCCGTCTCCTGCTCGGCCGCCTTGCGCAGGCGCCGCGCCACGATGTCGTCATCCGATCCATCGGGAATCGCAGAACCGCCGCCGCCCTGGCCGGAGGCGCCCGCGCCGCCCGCAGCATTGTCTTCAGCCGTCTTCTTGTCGGACTTAAGGTCGCCGGCACGGCTCTTCTGCTTGTCCTTGCCACCCTTGCCGTCCGCATCACCGCCGGGGCCTTCGGGCTGCGCCGTTCCGGAGGCAAGATCGCCTTCCTTCTTCGACTCCGTTTCCGCGCTGCCTGTGGATTCGCTTTCGTTGCCGGCATTGGCCGCATTGCGCGCATCGCGTTCCTGCGCGGTCTTTTCCTGTTCCTTCTTCAGCTCGCGGTCGAGCGTGCCGAGCGAGTCGTCGAGCTTGCGATCGATGGCAGCGCGCCGCTCATCAGGTGTCTGGGCCCGGCCCGTCTGCGCGGTGCCGCCCGTTCCGCCTGCCGTGCTGCCCGTTTGAACCTTGCCTGCTTCGGTCTGCGCGGTACCGCCGCCGGCACTGCCTGCGCTGGTTGCACCTTTACCGCTGGCCGCACCGCCCGCCTGACTGCTGGCCGCACCGCCCGCCTGACTGCTCGCCGCGCCACTCGACGAGCTACCCGATTGGGTACCGGCCGAGGGCAGCGAGGGTTCAGGGGAGCCCGAAGTCGACGGAAGCGACGGTGACGACGGCGTCGTGCCCGTACCAGGCATCGGCGATGACGACGGTGCAGGTGACGATGTGGGCGAAGGCATTCCGCTGCTGCCGCTCGAGCCGCTGGAAGGTGCGCCTGGCGCGCCTTCCGAGCCCGAAGAACTGGGACTCGGCGCTGAAGGCGCCCCACCGCCTGCGGAATTCGTCTTGCAGCCGGACGCGATGAGCATCACTCCGGCGAGTGATGCAACGACGATCGCCGCAGCGAGACGCGCGCTTGCGCGGTGGGCAAATGCTTTCATTGACTGGTGCCTTTGGCGGCGACGGGCACTGTTTTCGCGGCGTCCGGCGCATCGCCTTCGGTGAAGAACGTGCGGAGCTGATCCGCAAGGCGATCGCACGCGGCGCTTTGTACGCGTGCAATGAAAGGCAGCGGCACCACGGCACCAATGATTGCCGACGTGCCGGTCACGTTCGTGCCCACGCTGCCGGCCGACTTGCCCTGTTTGATATCCCAGACGGTGGCTTCATACGCGGATTCTTTCTCCCACCAGCCGAAGCCGATGCAGCCGGCCGCGCCTGGCGCGGCTCCGCAGGCGATGCTGCCGCCGCCATCTGTTTTCTGCGTGCTGCCATCGAGCCACACGACATAACGCACGCCCGAAGCAGCGACCTTCTCACTCACACCGGGCTTGGTGAGCAACGCAGCGATCGCTTCAGGCTTCGACGGCGCGGTGCCCGGCTCGAACCAGGGAAACATCTTGTCGACGAACTCATCGTTGCCGTGCACGGCGATGTTGGCTTTGCCGCCCTTCAGCTCTTTGCTCACACAATCCATGAACCCGTCTTCGGCGCCAGCGCCTTCGACCTGCGGCTTGGCGAGGATGACCACCGCTTCGCCCTTGGAGATGTGGCTCGGCATCTCGCGCGACTCTTCCACACGCGACTGCATGCACCCGCTCAGCAAAAGCACAGGAACAAAGACGATGGGCGCGGCGAATGAAAAGGCGGCGAGGGGGCGAGACCTGACGTATGAGGCGTTCATGCAGATGTCCCTGGAGTAAGGAGCGGGAGAGCCGTGATCACGCGGTCGTGCCCCGAGTATGCCACCGACACGCCAGTGTTTATGACCGCATGTTGCATATCCGGTTCCCGTCCCGGGGAACTTCCGCTGCTCGCGCGCTTACAGCTCCAGCTGAAGTTGTGGCGAAGGTCCACTTGGCGGCCGGAAAAGCGCCGTATCGAGGGGTAGCGAGCGCGCCGAGTCCAGGCCGAGTCTGGAACTTGCGACCCTGAAGCGTGAACGGATGAGATCCGCATACGCGCCAGTGCCGCGCATGCGCGTGCCAAAGTTCGGATCATTGTCACGGCCGCCCCGCACGTCGCGCACGAGCGACATGACGTGTTGCGCGCGTTGAGGAAAGTGCTCTGCGAGCCACTCGCGAAACAGATCTTTCACTTCGTACGGCAAACGCAACATCACGTACGAAGCGCGGCTCGCGCCAGCCGCGACGGCTGCTTCGAGAATGCTCTCTAATTCGTGGTCTGTGATAGCAGGAACGACGGGTGCCACCATCACTCCCACGGGGATGCCGGCATTCGCCAGCAGCCGAACCGTTTTCAACCGCGCCTGAGGCGAGGCTGCGCGCGGCTCCAGCGTGCGCTTCACTTCTGCATCGAGAGTGGTGATGGACACCACAACCCTCGTCAGCCCATTGCGCGCCAGCTCCGACAGCAGGTCGATGTCTCGCGCGATGAGCACGCCTTTCGTGATGACCGACACCGGATGGCGACAGGCGGCGAGCACTTTCAGTATGGATCGCGTGACTTCGAGCTTCCGCTCCGCCGGCTGGTAAGGATCCGTGTTGGCGCCGAGCATGATGGGCTTGCACACATAGCGCGGCTTCGCGAGCTCCGCTTCGAGCACACGGGCGGCGTCGGCCTTGTAGAACAGCTTCGTCTCGAAATCGAGGCCCGCGGACAGGCCCATGTAAGCGTGGCTCGGCCGCGCATAGCAGTAGATGCATCCGTGTTCACAACCCCGGTACGGATTTATCGAATAGTCGAAGCCGATGTCCGGTGAGTCGTTGGTGCTGATGACGCCTTTAGCTCGATCGGGCTGCAGGCTCGTAGCGACACTGTCGGGTGTTTCTTCCTGATGCCACCCATCGTCCACGGCTTCGATACCGGTACGGTCGAAGCGGCCCTGTGGATTCGATAGAGCCCCACGACCCTTTAGCGTGTTTCGTCCGATGATTGCACGTGCCACGCCTCGAACTGTACGCCCATACAGCTAGGGGGTAAAGCCGTCGCCCGACTTG
>JBDTUL010000267.1:0-8278 GCA_040007735.1 Gammaproteobacteria bacterium
TGCTCACCGGATCTGCCGCGCCGGCCTCGATCTCTTCGAGTGTATGGCGTGTTTCGCCGCCCAGGGCCGGTATCGCTTTCGGGTCAGCGTCTACCGCGAGGAACGGCGCCTCGCCGAGCATCTCCAGCACGCCGTTCCAGTCCCCTGCCCCGCGAGTCTGCTGAAGCCATTCGATGCCTTCCGCGCGGGTGGGCGGCCGAACACGAAGCCGCTGGCAGCGGCTGAGGATGGTGGCCGGCAGGCGCGAGGGCTGGCTGGCCACGAGGATCAGCAGCGTGCGCGGAGGCGGCTCCTCCAGCGTCTTGAGCAATGCGTTGGCGGCGAAGCGGTTCAGCATGTCCGCCGGCGAAAGGATGGCGACCTTATAGCCGCCCTGGTGACTGGTGAGCGACAGCTCTTCCGCCAGCTCGCGCACCTGCTCGATGCGAAGCTGCTTCGAGTCCTCGATGGGATGCATGCGGATCAAGTCTGGGTGCTGGTTGGCTGCCACGCGCGTGCAGCCCTGGCATCGGCCACAAGGCGCCTCGTCAGGGTTCGTGCACATGGCCAGCGCGGCCGCCCAGCCCGCCAGCCAATCGCCCCCCGCACCGGTCGAATCGTGGATCAGCAACCCATGCGGCAGCCGGTTCGCCACGTAGGCGGCGCGGAGCGAAGCGATGGCGGGTGTGAGCCAGGGAGGTGTCATGTCGGGTGCCCGGAGTGTGCGCCGGATCCTGACGGAGCGGCGGACAGCGCTTCAAGCGCCGCGGCGACCTGCTTCTGCACGGCGGCCAGGTCGCCCTGCGCATCGATCACCCGGATACGACGGGGCTCCGCCTTCGCCAGGTCCAGGTAGGCCGCCCGGACTCGCTCGAAGAATCGGGCCGGTTCCTCCTCGAACCGATCCGTGGGCATGGGGCCGGAACGCAGCTTCACCCGCTCGAGCCCTTGCGAAACCGGCAGGTCCAACAGCAACGTGCAATCCGGCTGCAGGTCGCGCTGGACCGCGCGTGCCAACTGCTCGATCCACTCGCGGTCGACGCCCCTGCCCGCGCCCTGGTAGGCGCGAGTGGCGTCCGTGAAGCGATCGCAGATCACCCACTCACCTCGCGCGAGTGCGGGTCGAATGAGGTTCTCGACGTGCAGCCCACGTGCCGCAAACATCATGAGCGTCTCGGTCACCGGCGTGATCGCCTCGCCTTGGCGATCGAGCACCAGCTGGCGCACGCGTTCCGCCAGAGGCGTTCCACCCGGTTCACGAGTGAGGCACACCGAGATGCCTCGGGCTGTCAGCCAGTCGCGCGCGAAGCGCGCAACGGTGGACTTGCCTGCCCCCTCGATGCCTTCCAGCGTGATGAAGCGCCCTGCTGTCATGGTGACGCGGTTTGCGTAGTGGTGTGTTTGGGTGACGACTGGTTGCGCAGCCGAGAGAGGTAGCGCCGAACCGCCTCGTTGTGCTCTTCCAGCGTCTTCGAAAAGTAGTGTGCGCCGGTGCCATCGCCCGTCGCCACGAAAAAGATGGCGCCGGTTTCCTCTGGCCGCACGGCTGCCAGCACCGACTCTCGTCCCGGAAGCGCGATCGGAGTGGGTGGTAACCCGGCCCGCGTGTAAGTGTTGTAGGGCGTGTCTGTGGAGAGATCGCGCGTTCGGATGTCACCGTCGTAGCTGTCACCCATCCCGTAGATCACGGTGGGGTCTGTTTGCAGGCGCATGCCCATTCGCAATCTCGTGGTGAACACGCCCGCGATACGCGGCCGTTCCGCCGGCAAGCCGGTTTCCTTCTCGACGATCGACGCGAGCGTCAGCGCTTCATAGGGGGTGTGGATCGGCAAATCCTGGGCTCGCTGCGCCCACGCGCCGTCGAGCGCGCGCGCCATGCTGGCGTAAGCCAGCTTCAACACTTCCGCATCGGTGGTATGCGCGGCGAAACGATACGTGTCGGGGAAGAATCGCCCTTCCGGAAATTCATTGGGATGACCGATGGCCGCCATCACCTCCGCGTCACTCTTGCCACGCAGGGTGGCCTGCACGGCCGGGTGCTTCTCGAGTTGTTTGCGAAACTCGGCGAAGGTGGAGCCTTCCACCACCGTGAGCTGCTCGAGCACCACGACGCCCTCTTGCAGCATCTTGAAGATCTGCGCGGGGCTCGCATGCGGCGGAATGTCGTAAGTGCCCGCCTTGATGTTCGGGCGCAGGCGGTGAGCCTTGATATACAGCTGCACGCCGCGTGCGTTCGCGATGAGCCCGCGCTGAGCAAACTGCCCGATCACACTGCGTACGCTGGCGCCTGGCAAAACTTCGACGCGCGCCACTTCTTCCAACGGGCCAGCGGCGCTGTACGCACCTTCCATCCAGCGATAGCCCAGCACGCCGGCAACAGCGAGTAGAACAACGACCACGATCAGGAGCGAGCGGCCCTTACGCATCTACGGGATTCTCGAGCATAGGATCGATCAACGCCTGAAGCCTGCGCGTGGTTTCACCCACAGTTAACGAGCGCTCATCGAGGGAGCGCACCGGCCAGATGCCGATTCGGGCGTTCGTCAGGAACACTTCGCTCGCACCGGCGAGATCTTCTGCCGACAAGACGCGCTCTTCCGTAGTGATGCCGGCCTTTTCGGCTTCAAGTAGAACCACTCGTCGCATCACGCCTGCCACGCCACACAGGTCGAGGCGCGGTGTCGTGAGCCTGCCGTTCTGAACGAGGAAAACATTGCTCATGGTGCCCGAAACGAGTTGCCCGGAGCTGCTGAACAACAGCAGTTCGCCCGCATCCTCGGCCGACATTTCGGAACGTGCAAGGACCTGTTCGAGGCGGTTGAGATGCTTCATGCCGGCTAGGGCGGTGTTTTCACCGAGGCGCATGTGTGCCACGCGTGCTCTCACGCCGTCACGATGAGCCGTGGGCTCTTCTGCGGGCCACGCATAGCGCAGGAGAACTCTCGTTGCGGTCTCACGCCCCGTTCGGCCGTATCCGCGCGCGACAGCGGACCCGCGCGTCACGATCAGCTTGAGGAGCGCCGCATCCGAGTTAAGCAAGGCGCTCTCGATTTCGCGTCGAATGACGTCGATGCTGCCCGGTTCGATCTGCAGTCGGCCGCACCCTGACGCGAGGCGCTCCAGATGGAGCGACAGAAACCGCGCCCGGCCGTTGCGACAGGCCAGGGTCTCGAACAATCCGTCACCGAAGTGCAGGCCGCGGTCGAGCACCGAGATGCTCGCGAGCGGATCGAGGCTCACGAGTTGCCATCCGGATTGGCCGCGCCGCGGGCCAAAGGTCTCACCGTTGATCACCACGATCTCGGGACCCGAGGGCGCGCCGGCGCCGGGTGCTGTTCCGGCCGGCGCGCTCATTTCCTGGCAGCCCCCGAAGCCGTTGCGCCGGCAAACACGGCGAGCATTCCTCGGGCCTTGGCGCGCGTCTCGTCGAGTTCCCGCTCGGGAATGGAGTCGGCCACGATGCCTCCGCCGGCTCGCAGATCTACTTGCCGGCCCGCCAGCGTCATCGTGCGGATGAGAATGTTCGAATCCATGGTGCCGTCGCGCCCGAGAAAGCCCAAGGACCCGGTATAGGCTCCTCGCCCTGTCCCTTCCAGCTCCGCGATGATTTCCATGCAGCGGATCTTGGGTACCCCGGTGATCGTGCCGCCCGGGAACACCGCCCGAAGCGCGCCAATCGGCGTGACGTCCTCACGCAGCCGCCCGCTCACATTCGAAACGATGTGGTGAACGTGCGCATAGGACTCGATGCTCATGAACTCATCCACGCGCACCGTGCCAGCGTCGCACACGCGGCCCAGATCGTTGCGTTCCAGGTCGATGAGCATCACGTGCTCGGCGCGCTCTTTCGGGTGCGCGGCCAGTTCTGTCATCTCTGCGACGTCATCGCCCGGCCGGCGGCTACGCGGCCGAGTGCCGGCAATTGGCCGCGTCTCTATGTGCCGGTCCGCAGAGATGCGTGCCAGGCGCTCGGGTGAAGAACTCAGAATCGAAGCGCCGCGCCACTGCGCCAATGCTGCGAAAGGCGCCGGGTTCACCGAACACAGCACCTCGTACAGCTGCGCCGGCTGAATATCTTCGGCCAGCGTGATGCGCCAGGGACGCGAAAGATTTGCCTGATAGATGTCGCCGGCGCGGATGTACTCCTTGGCTCGCACCACGCGGTCGAGGTGCGCCTGGGGCGCTTCCTCTTCGATGGTCTGCACGCGCACGGTGCCCGGAGCCGTCGGCCCGGCCCGCGCAACTTCCAGCGCATCGGCGGCGATTCGATCGAGCAAGTGCGCCGAGTCGGGCTCCGCCACCGCAGTCACCCGATCGGTGCGAACGTCGTGAATCACGGCACAAGGCGTTCGAAGAGCAAATGCCTGCCAGGGCAATGAAGCGGCCGGCAACACGAGCCGCGGCTCGATTTCGCGAGCGATTTCGTAGCCGAGGAAAACAGTCCAGCCGCCGGCGAATGCGGGCGCGCCCGGTTCACCCGCAACCCGCTCAGCAAGCCACCACTGTTCGAGCGCATCGAGAAAACCGGTGTTCGGCAGCGTGACACCTTCGGTGTGCACCTTGCCTTGAGCATCCAGCCAAAGTGCGGCGCGGGGTTCGGCTGCGAGAATGCTGGTGCGGCTCAGCGGGCCAACGGCAGCGCTGTCCATGAGCACGGGATAGCGATCAGGAAAGCGTGCGGCGAGGCGCCGTAGCACCGCGCCTGGGACTTCCAGCTCGCGGCTCACGTAGTGGCGAGCACGCACCGTTGGCGCCGCCGTGCTGACGCTCAGCCTGTGAAGCGGCGAAAGATGACCG
This sequence comes from Gammaproteobacteria bacterium, assembly GCA_040007735.1. Taxonomy (GTDB): domain Bacteria; phylum Pseudomonadota; class Gammaproteobacteria; order Steroidobacterales; family Steroidobacteraceae; genus JADGHX01. The sequence goes on from JBDTUL010000267.1 coordinate 4,777, forward strand.
ATCCGTTGGTGCCGCCGAAGCCGAAGGAATTCGACAGCGCCACGTCGATCTTCATCTTGCGGGCGACGTTCGGCACGTAGTCGAGGTCGCACGCCGGGTCTGGTGTGTCGTAGTTGATGGTGGGCGGCGCCACGCCGTCGCGAATGGCGAGGATCGAGAAGATGGCCTCGACCACGCCCGCTGCGCCCAGCAGGTGCCCGGTCATCGACTTGGTCGAACTCACCGCAATCTTCGCGATGTGATCGCCAAACGCGCGCTTCATGGCGACGGTTTCCGCCCTGTCGCCGAGTTCGGTGGAGGTGGCATGTGCATTGATGTACTGCACGTCACCCTGATTCAGTTGCGCATCTCTCAACGCATTCGCCATGGAAGAGCGAGCGCCCTCGCCATCTTCCGGCGGAGAGGTGATGTGGTGAGCATCCCCGCTCATGCCGAAACCGACGATCTCCGCGTGGATCTTCGCGCCGCGCTTCTTCGCATGCTCGAGCTCTTCGAGCACGACGGCGCCGCCGCCATCCGAGAGCACGAAGCCGTCCCGATCCAGATCCCACGGGCGGCTTGCCTTGGTGGGTGCGTCGTTGCGCGTGGACAGCGCACGAGCCTGCCCGAAGCTGCCGAGGCCGCAAGGAGTCATGGCCATCTCGCCGCCGCCGGCAACGATCATGTCCGCATCACCATATTGAATGGTGCGCATGCCAAGCCCGATGGCATGGGTGGACGTGGTGCAGGCCGTGACGATGCCGAGATTCGGCCCCTTGAGGCCGTACTTGATCGAGAGATGCCCCGCGATCATGTTCACGATGGAAGCCGGCACGAAGAACGGCGAGATTTTCCGCGGGCTGTGCGCCTTGAGGAAATTGTCGTACTCGGCTTCGATGGTGGACAGCCCGCCGATGCCCGCGCCACAGACAGCGCCACACCGGTCCGCATCCACCTTGGAGAAATCGATTCCGGAATCCTCGACGGCCTGGATTCCGGCAGCGATGCCGTAATGCATGAAGGGATCCATGCGGCGGGCATCTTTGGCCGTGATGTACTTTTCCAGGTCGAACCCGCGCACCTCGCCGCCGAAGCGTACGGGGAACGCGGACACATCGAACCGCTTGATCGGCCCGATGCCGCTCTCGCCGCTCAAGATGGCATCCCACGCGCTGGGCACGGTGCTGCCGACGGGGGATACGATGCCTAGTCCTGTAACGACGACGCGACGTTTACTCACACCTGATCCGTGATTAGCCCAAGAATGCAGTCACTCGAAAGTACGGGGTGCGATCCGCGATGGATGCGGACACCCGCGCGACGATTACGCCTTGGTACGGCGCTCGTTGATGTAATCGATGGCCTGATGAACCGTGGTGATCTTCTCCGCGTCTTCATCCGGAATCTCGATTTCGAATTCTTCCTCGAGCGCCATCACCAGCTCGACCGTGTCCAGCGAGTCTGCACCGAGGTCATCGACGAACGAGGCATCGTTAGTGACTTGTTCTTGTTTCACGCCCAGCTGCTCGGCAACGATGGCCTTAACTTGCTGTTCAACCGTGCTCATTAGGGAATGGTCCTTCTGACGTTGGGTAAGCACCGGCGGCCGGGGGGCCGCTCGGGCGCGGTATTGTAGGGGAACACTTTGTAAGGTGCTACTTAAGTGCGAATGCGAGTAGTTGTTTTTGCTCACGAAAGCCACACTCCTCTATTGGAAGAAAGTCGCCTGCGGCGCTTTCTTCGGACGGCGGCTTTGTTTCCGGCGGCAAAAAGCGCGGTTTTGCCCGGGGCGCGCAGCCGCCTGACTCGGAGCGTAGCTACGCCCGGGCTGGCAACGGCGAGGCCCGGCGGGCTGCCAGGTTCACCGGAAAGCAGTCCGGCCAATAGCCCTTACGCCATGTACATGCCGCCGTTTACGTGCAGGGTCTCGCCTGTGATGTAGCCGGCTGAGGGCGAGGCCAGAAACAGCACGGCCGCCGCGATATCTTCGGCCGAACCGAGCCGGCCGACCGGCACCTGGGCCTGCAGCCCCGCCCGCTGTTCCTCGTTCAGGGCGCGGGTCATGTCCGTGTCGATGAACCCCGGCGCCACCGCATTCACGGTAATGCCCCGGGAAGCCACTTCCCGAGCGAGGCTTTTGGTGAACCCCAGCAGCCCCGCCTTGGCGGCAGAGTAGTTGACCTGGCCCGGATTGCCGGTGAGGGCCACGATCGATGTGATGTTCACGATGCGTCCACGGCGCTCCTTCATCATCTTGCGCAGGCAGGCCTTGGAAAGACGAAACACCGAGGTGAGGTTAGTGGCCATCACCACATCCCAGTCTTCAGGCTTCATTCGCAGCAGCAGCGTGTCGCGCGTGATGGCGGCGTTGTTCACCAGGATGGTGGGCAGACCTTCGGCCGCGTCGAGCTCGGCCAGCATTGCATCGATGGAAGCGGCATTGCTCGCATCGAGCACCGCTCCGCGGCCTTTCAAACCTTTCGACGCGAATGTTTCGGTGAGCGAAGCGGCACCTTCGGCGCTGGTGGAGGTGCCAACGACGCGCGCGCCGCCTTGCGCGAGTGCCAGCGCAATGGAACGGCCGATGCCGCGGGATGCGCCGGTGACCAGGGCAACGTCGTTGTCAAACATTCGGTTTTCCTTGAGTGGCAGTCAGGGCCGCCTCCAGTGCGGCCGGATCTTCCAGCGCCGCGAAAGCTATTCCCGCCACGTTCTCGACGCGCTTGTTGAGACTGGTGAGCACTTTTCCAGGGCCGCATTCGATGAGCTGCGAAATGCCGGTGGCCGCGAGAGCGCGAACGCAATGCCGCCAGCGAACGGGGCTTGCCAGCTGGCGAACCAGCAGCGTGCGAATGTCCGCCGGCTCCGCGTGAGCCACGGCATCTACCGCACTGATATAGGGAATTCGGGGCGCCCGGATTTCGATGCCGGCGAGCTGTTCGCCGAGGCGTTCGGCCGCACCCCGCATCAGGCTGCTGTGTGACGGAACGCTGACCGGCAGCGTGATGGCGCGCTTGGCGCCCCGGGCCTTGGCGACCTCGATGGCACGCTGGACGGCGGCGGTTTCGCCGGCGATGACCACCTGCCCCGGCGCGTTGAAATTGACCGCTTCCACCACGGCGCCCTGCGCAGCTTCGAGGCAGACCGCCTCGACATCCGCATCTTCCAGCCCCAGCACGGCCGCCATGGCCCCGGTTCCGGCGGGAACGGCTTCCTGCATGGCCTGGCCGCGGAACTTCACGAGCGCGACCGCAGTCGAGAAATCCAGCGCGCCGGCCCAGACCAGCGCCGTGAATTCGCCGAGGCTATGCCCCGAAACGGCCGCGGCCTCGCCGCCCCCGCGCACGGCCCAGAGCCGGGCGGTGGCGATGCCGGCAGCGAGCATGGCCGGCTGGGTGCATTCGGTGGAATTGAGGCGCTCGGCGGGCCCTTCCTGGACGAGTTGCCAGAGGTCGTAACCCAGCGCTGTGGAGGCCTCATCGAATGTGGAACGGACGGCCGGATCGACACTGGAGAGGCTCGC
>JBDTUL010000268.1:0-8221 GCA_040007735.1 Gammaproteobacteria bacterium
GATTCAGGCAAGGCCCCCGGCATCATCGATGCTGCGCCGGGTCCGCGCACCGTCACGCTGCGCGCGCCTCGTTATCTCGACTTCGTTGCGAGCCTGAACATCGAAGGCGAAGGGCATCGCCAGGAACTGAAGGCGAAACTGCAGCCCTCGTGGGGCACGATCAAAGTCAATGTCGTGCCTGCGGGCGCGCTCGTGAGTGTGGAGGGTAGAGAGGGCAGCACGGCGCCGGCCAATATCGAGGCGGACTCCGGTGTGCGTCGTGTGAAGATCACCGCGCCTGGGCTCAAGACGTGGGAAAGCAGTGTCGTCGTGAAATCTGGTGAGACGCTTGCCATTGGTCCCATCACGCTCGGCCAGCCGGATGCGGAACTCACCCTGCGCTCCGTGCCAACTGGCGCGGAGATCACCGTTGCGGGAACCTATCGGGGTCGCACGCCACTGAAAGTGGATCTGCCCGCCGGCATCGCGCATGACATCGTCGCGACGCTTCCCGGTTACGCCAACTTCACGAAATCCGTTTTCGCGGACGCGGGCCGCAAGCTCACGCTCGATGCAAAGCTGCAGGCGGTTCTCGCGCGCGTTTCCATTCAAGGCGAGCCCGCTGATGCGGAGCTGCTGGTCGATGGAAAGTCGCGTGGCCGCACGCCGCAGGCGTTCGATCTCAGTGCCACCGGGCATCAGATCGAAGTGCGCAAGGACGGCTTCATTGCGTTCACCGGCACCGTCACGCCGGCACTGGGCCTCGAGCGTTCCGTCGACTACAAGCTCGTCTCGACAGACCGTGCCACTGCCATCGCCGCCAGCGCGCCCACCCTCACCACGAAGGCCGGTTACGTTCTGCGCCTCGTGCCATCCGGCACGTTCAACATGGGGAGCGAGCGTCGCGAGCAAGGCCGCCGGCCCAACGAAGGCTTCCGTCAGGTGTCGATCAAACGTCCGTTCTATATCGGCGTTACCGAAGTGACGAACAGCGATTTCCGCAAGTTCAAGGAAGGGCACGTTTCCGGCTACATGGAAAAGCGCTCGTTCGACCTGGATCAGCAGCCTGTGGTGCAGGTCACCTGGAACGACGCGGCCGAATACTGCAACTGGCTTTCGGAGCGCGAGGGCCTGCCGCCGGCTTACGAGCAAGGCGGCGGCAAGTTCGTGTTGAAGAAACCGGTGACCACGGGCTTCCGCCTGCCCACGGAAGCAGAGTGGGAGTTCGCCGCGCGCTATGCCTCGAACGGCACCGTGCGACGTTTTCCGTGGGGCGACAACCTTCCAGTCGTCGCACATGTCGGGAATCTTGCAGGCGCCGAAACCAAAGGTTTGCTCGAAACGGATCTCGTCGGCTATCGCGATGACTATCCGGTTGTGGCGCCGGTTGGAAAATTCGACCCCACGCCGCTGGGCCTGCACGACATGGGCGGCAATGTGTCGGAATGGGTGAACGATCTCTACTCCTCATTCGTAGATCCCGCCGCGGTGGTCGACCCTCTTGGCCCCGAGCAGGCAGCGCATCACGTCGTGCGCGGCGCCAACTGGAAATCGGCTGCGGTCGCGGAATTGCGCTATGCCTGGCGCGATTCGGCAGACGAAGCCTCTCAAACCATCGGCTTTCGCGTCGCGCGCTACGCCGAGTAGCCCTGGAGGGCATCATGAGACAACTAAAACTCGCGAAACGTCAGGCCGGGCCGTCCTGGTGGGCGCTGGTCTTCCTCGCGGTGTGTTGCGCACTCTCGTTGGTCGTCACGTTTCGCGCGTCGGCGCAGAGTCCGCCCCCGGCGCCCGCTGCGGCCAAATCTCCTGCGCCGGCGTCAGCACCTTCTTCCTCCAGCCGCACATCGAAGCCTGAGGAATCGGCAACTATCCCGGACGACCCGACGCTCGTGCCGGACGACAAGGAATCTGCGGACAACAACGTCTCGTTTCCGATAGACATCTGAGGCGCGCGCCGTCGTGAAACCGCTGGCCATCGAGCTCAATGACCGCGCCGTCTGTTTGGCACGAGACGGTGTCGTGCTCACGAGCGCGCCGAGCGCCATTTTCGATGGCAGCGGTGCCGAGCCCGCAGGCACGAATGCGTGGAACGCGTTGCGCCGGCAGCCCACCTCCACATCCACCCATCATCTGAGCCAGGCCACGAGCCAGGCGTCCGTCTCTACTCGCTCCGCTGCATTGGTTGCCGCGGAGCTGTCCCAGCATCTTGCGAAAAGCCCGCCACTTCCGGATGAGCGCATCTGGATCAGCGTGCCGATGCGCGTGGATGCGAATGGCCTGGGCAACGTGCTCGGCATCGCGCAGGGGCTCGGTCTCAAGGTGGACGGGTTTGTCGATTCAGCGGCCGTCACCGTCTCGGCGCTGAAATCAGGCCGCAGCGCCATCGTGCTCGAAGTGGGGTTGCACCATGCGGCCGCTACGTCGGTGGAAAGCGGCGGCCAGGCGCGTCGCCGCCGCGCAGTGATGTCGGAGCAGGGCGGCATCATCGAGCTCTACCAGGCATGGCTTGCGTTCGTGAGCACGGCCATGGTGAAGCGCACGCGCTTCGATCCATTCACCGAGGCGGAGACAGAGCAGCAACTCTTCGATGCGCTGCCTGCGTTGACGCGGCAGGCCGCGGAAACGGGCAGCACCACCGCCGCAGTGTCGAACGGCGGCAATCGTTTCGAAGTGTCCCTGACCCGCGATCAGTTTGCGGAGGCGGCGCAGCCGTTCTATCGCGAGCTGATCCGGCTGCTGCACTCATTGCGTCCGGCCGGTGCGGATGTCTCGCTCATCGTTCCCGAAGCCATCGTCGCGTTACCCGGCATGCGGGAACTGCTGGAGCAATTCATCGGGTGCGAGCTCATCTCAGTGCCGGAAGGCTTTGCCGCCGCCGCCACATCGCTGCTCGACCTGCCGGAAGCTACGCCTGGTGAGCCCGTGCGACTGCTGCGCCGGTTGCCACTGCGTGAACAAAGCGCATTGACTGCGGGTGTCACGCGCGAAGTGTTGGGCCGCTCCGGCGGGGGCGCTGGCGTGCCGTCTCATGTTTTGTTCGAGGGGCGCGCATTCGCGCTCACCGGGAACTCACTCGTGGTGGGGCGCGCACTGGGCACTGCGCAGTCTCTCTCGCTGCCCGATGGGCTCGCAGGTGTCTCGCGCCGTCACTGCACGTTTGTGCGCGATGGCACTGAGCTCGTGCTCATCGATCACAGCAACTACGGCACTTTCGTCAACGGCGAGCGCGTCTCGGAGCGCGTGCGCATTCACGTGGGCGACAAGGTGCGGCTCGGCGAGCCCGGCGTCGAGTTGTCCCTCATCGCGATCGGCGACGCCGCCTGACCTGTCATGGCGCGCACTCGCCGCACCGTCGAGGTCTTCAGCCTCTCTTTCCTCGACTGCATCTGCTGCGGTTTTGGCGCGGTGATCCTGTTCTACACCATCATCAGTGCGCAGAGTGGCATGCAGCGCGCGCAGAACACCGACGGGTTGACGGCTGAAGCGAGCCGGCTCGAGGAAGAAGTGCTGGTGGGCAAGCGGGATCTGATCATCCTGCGCAACGCGGTCGAGAAAGCGGAAACGGACCGGGCGAGCGCGGCCTCCCGCACCGAAAAGCTCATTGTCGACCTCAAGGTCAACCAGCATGAGATGTCCGCGTACGATGCCACGAGCCTCGCGCGACGAGAGCGCATCGAGAAGCTGAAGTCCGACATTCGCGCGCTCGAGGCGGGCACGCGCCGGCTGGAAGGCGGCGCCCTCGATCGCGCACCGCCGGGCCAGGACATCAAGGCGTTCCGCGATACCGGCGGCGATCGCCGCTACATCACGGGCATCAAGATGCGCGGCAAGCGCGTGCTCGTTCTGCTCGACCGCTCGGCGAGCATGCTGCACGAAGATGTCGTGAACGTGATCCTGCTCCGAAATTCGAATGACGCGAAGAAGCGCGCGGCATCGAAGTGGCGGCGTGCGGTAGACACGGTGAACTGGGTGGTCGCGCAGCTCCCGCCGGATGCGCAGTTCCAGATCTATGGCTTCAACACGAAGACCGAAGCCGTGCTCGCAAGCTCCGGCGGCAAGTGGCAGAACGCGAACGATCCGCTCACGCGCTCGCGCAATGTCGAAGCGCTGGGGGCGCTCATTCCGTCCGACGGCACGAGCCTCATCAACGCTTTCGCGGCGGTCAAGCAGCTGTCGCCGGCGCCCGACCAGGTGATCCTGATCACCGACGGCCTGCCCACGCAGGGCAAGTCGCCCGGCTTCAGGAAGTACATCGACGCTGGCGCGCGCGCCCGTTTGTTCGACGACGCGGTCGGCGAGCTGCCCGACAAAGTGCCGGTGGACGTCATCCTGATGCCCATGAAGGGCGATCTGCCCGCTGCCCACCGCTTCTGGCAGCTCACGCGCTTCACGCAGGGCACGCTGCTCATGCCCGCGAAGGACTGGCCGTGAAACTGAAGCGGCATACCATCGAAGTCTTCAGCCTGTCGTTCCTCGACTGCATCTGCTGCGGCTTCGGCGCCATCATCCTGCTGCTCGTGCTCACCGAATACGGCGATCCCATCCAGCTCGCGGAGCGCACCCGTTCGCTGAAAGCTCAGATCAGCACGCTCGAAGCCCAGCTGCACGAGATCCGCGGCGACACGGACGACCTGAACGTGCAGCTGAAGGGCCGCATCGATCTGCTGGAGAAAGAGCGCATGCGCGCGGCCAGACTCGCAGGCGACCTCACGAATGTGAACGGCGAATTCTCCGCGAGCAAGAAGGAAGCGTCGGTCACCAACATCGTTGAATCGGAGCTGGTGTCGGCTTACCAGACCCTCACGGCCGAGATGCAGCGGCTCCTGAAGGAGCAGGCGAGCCGCCCGAAGAGCGAGGCGATCGGCGGCATTCCCATCGACAGTGAATATGTCATCTTCATCGTCGACACTTCGGCCAGCATGACGAGCTTCCACTGGCCCGAGGCGCAGGCCATCGTGAAGGAGATTCTCAGCATCTACCCGACGGTGAAGGGCATGCAGATCATGAGCGACCAGGGAAGCGTGCTCGTCACCGGCACGCGCGGCAAGTGGCTCACCGACTCCACGGCGCAGCGGGAGCAGATCATCCAGCGCATGAAGACCTGGCGCGCGTTCAGCAAGTCGAGCCCGGTGGAAGGCATCGCCACGGCCATCCGGCTCTATTGGTCCATCGACCGGCGCATCAGCATCTACGTGCTCGGTGACGAATTCACCGGGGACTCGATTCAGTCGGCGCTGACGGAGGTCTCCTCGATCAATCGCCCGGACAAGGACGGCCGCCGGATGGTTCGCATCCACGCCATTGGCTTTCCGGAAGGGCCCGGAATGACACCATTTACAAGCATCCGGTTTTCAGCATTAATGCGGTTGATGTGCGAGCAGAATAACGGCACGTTCGTCGGCATCACACAGTAGATCGGAAATGACACAGACGGTCGTAAGCGACACTTCCCGGAACGCATGGCGCGTGACGCGCGGTGTGGCCGTGGTCGCAAGCTTCGCCGCCCTGACGCTGGGTCTCTCGGCCTGCGGTGGTGTGGAGATTCGACCGGATTCGCATCTGCCGAAGCCGCTGGTGCAGGCCATGCCGACGCGCGTGGGCCTGGTCATTCCCGGCGACATGCGCAACTTCAAGCACAACGAGACGCGCTGGGGGGTGGAATGGACCATCGCGCTCGGCGATGGCCACACGCACCTGATGCAGGAAGTGTTCAAGGACACGTTCGGCGAGGTCGAGGAATTCAAGGATGTGGACGAGGCGCGGGCCGCGCCCGGCCTGAAAGCGATCTTCGAGCCGCGCATCGAGCAGTATTCGTTCGTCACGGCGCGTGAGACCGGCGGGCGGTACTACGCCGTCACCATCCGTTATCGCATCAATCTCTACACGCCCGCCGGGGTGAAGGCAGACAGCCTCACGCTCACGGGGTATGGGAACGCGCTGGCCAAAGGCATGTCGAGTGGCAAACCGCTGGAGCGTGCGAGCGTCGCTGCCATGCGCGACGCTGCGGCCAAGTTTCTCGTGCAGTTTCCGGAGGCGTCTGCGGGCATCCGCTTGGCCAAGAACGACCCTATTGTCGTTGAGACCACGCCGCAGACTGCGGATGCCGGGGGCATAGAGACGGTGCCGATTGAGGAATCGTCGGTTGAGGTTTCGCCGCCTGTGCCGCCACCGGTCGCGCCAACAGCGGCGCCTGCTACAAGCGAATCTACGCCCAAGGCCTCTGCGCTTTGACAGAACAGATCAGCGGCCACCTCGAGGTTGCAGTATCCGCGGTGTGATGGCCTTCAGACTGCCGACGCTGGCGCGCGCGGTCTTGGAGGCATGCTCGACTCTGTTGTAAAACTGCTAGCTTTTTGCGGAGGCCTGCTGTTTCTGCTTGATCAGCAGGCGCTCGTGCCAGGCTACGGCCGTCGTCTCTACGGCTTCGCCGTTCTCGATTCTCGGCGCGTACCGCGCCTTCTTCAGCGCTGACACCACAGACTTCTGCAGCGACTCCGTAGCGTCGCTTCCCACGGTCTCGATGGCGTCGGTACGCCCTTCCTTCGTGACGGTGTATTTGAGATCCACGAAGCGCTCCACGGACTCATCCGCATCGAGCCGCGAGCGTTTGACCGATGCCGGCGGCGGCCGGTAAGCGAGCAGCCGCGGCTTGTCGAGCAACGTGGTCGAGCCCGCCAGGCTCAGATCCTTCCAGGCTTCGCGATACACCTCGATGCCTTTGGACAGTGCGCCCGCGCTCGTGAACCAGTCTCCCAGCTCGACGAGCGTCTCGCCGCGCTTCCTGTGGTCCACCGGCGCGGCTTTATCTATGGCGGCGATCGCAAGGCGCAGCGCGCGCTCGCCATCAGGGTTGAGACGCTGCCCGTCGATGGCTGTCGGACCCATGATGTCCTGATTGCCAAAGGGGTCGGGCGAGGCGGGGGTTTCTTCCGCACCGTTGACGAATTCAAGCCGGTAGGTGCGCGCAATGCCTTGCAGGGGCTCCACCGCCAGGATGGAGCCGCGCCCACCAGAGGTTTCGGCGATAGTGAGCGCGCGAGCGTAAAGCAGGCGCGCGGTGGTGTACCGGCCCATCTGCTCGAGCCAGTGACCGTAGCGATCCAGCGGCTTGAGCATGCGCGCATCGGCTTTGCCGTAGGCGCTCTCGGCGACGCGCAGGGCGTATTGCTGTTCCTTCTCCGCGTCCGTGGTCAGGTCGAGCGCGATGTAGCTTGCGATCAGCGGATCCAGAATCTCCAGCTGCTCGACGTTGAACAGCCCATCGAGATTGCGGCTCAGGTCGATGGCGCGCTTCAGGTTGACGGAGGCGTCCAGGAACTCACCTTCGGCGAAGTGCGCCGCCCCCAGGCCCTGCAGCGGGCGCAGCAGCTGGCGGTCGGCACTGCTCGCGGTGGTTTCGAGAATCTCGATGCCGCGCTGGTATTCCTGCTCGGCCGCGGGATAGTCCTTCAGCCGGTAGTGCACGGTGCCGAGGTTGGTGAGCGGATTGACGAGCGCTCGGTCCTTGTCGCCGTACTGTTCCGTCGTCATCGTCACCAGCTTTTCGGCAACCGGCAGCGCATCGCTGTAGCGCCGGGCGTCGAACAGCGTGCGGAATTCCTTGTAGAGCGCTTGCCGGTCCACGTCGGTCACGACCGCACCGGCCTGCATGCTTGCGCACGCAGCAATGACGGTCGTAACCCACTGGAGCGAGCGCCTCTGCATCGTGACGTTGATCCTAACGCTTCTCGAAGAGGTAATGCGAGACGAGCCATTCGCGCCCGCCGTTATAACCCCACAGCTCGGCGCAGGACATGAAGAAGACCCGCCAGTACACCCACCACCTGGTCGCCTGGTCCTCTCCATAGGTCTTCGCGAGGATCGGCATGATTTCGGCGCGCTTCGCGTCCATGTTGCTGAGCCACGCTTCGCTCGTCAGCTGATAGTGGCGCCCAGACACCTGCCAGTGGTCGGCGATCCGGACGTCGCGTTGAAAATACAGCAATAGATCGTCGCTTGGCATAATGCCGCCCGTGAAGAAATAGCGGGCCATCCAGTCACTTTCGTCACGCGCTTCGAAGGGGTAGGCGTACTCCTTGTGCGTGAAGATGTGTACGAACAACGTCGCCGTCGGTTTCATCCAAGACGCCACACGCGCCAGCAGCGTGTCGTAATTGCGCATGTGCTCGAACATTTCCACCGACACAACGCGGTCGAACAGTCTGTTCCCAGGGTTCTCCAGCCGGTTCACGTCGCAGGT
>JBDTUL010000269.1:0-8216 GCA_040007735.1 Gammaproteobacteria bacterium
GCCACACCCTGGTCCCAACCCTGGATCACCTGTCCGCCGCCGAGCGGAAAGCTGAACGGATCGTTGCGATCGCGTGAGCTGTCGAACTTGGTGCCCTTCTTCTCCGGGGCACCCTCGGAATAGAGCCAGCCGGTGTAGTGAACCACTGCCGTCTGCCCTTCCTTGATGGCGGGACCGGTTCCTGTCTTGATGTCTGTCATGTCGAGTTTCGCAGGCGCGGACGATGAGGCGGCAATTCCAGGCTCAGCCGTGCCAGTCTGAGCGGAGGCCGTGGATGAATCCGCAGCGGCTGCGGGATGGCCGGTGTCGGCAGGCGCTTCCTGAGCGGCGGCGGCGTTGCCGGATTCCTGGTGGTTGCGGCTGCAACCAGCCAAGGTCGAACCTACAGCGGCCGCGAAAAGGACCGCTGCAAGAATGCCTCTACCCCTCTCCATCAAGAAAGCTCCTGAAGTCAGCACCTAGCTGGCAACGCCCGTCATGCGAATGAGCACTCGGTTCAGCCGTTGCACATACGCTGCGGGATTCGCGAGCTGCCCGCCCTCCGCCAGCGCAGCCTGATCGTAAAGCAGTTGAGCCAGCTCGGCGAACTGATCTTCGTTGCCTGCCGCTTCCATGTATTTCACGAGCGGGTGCGTGACGTTCAGCTCCAGCGCGGGCTTCGACTCCGGCACCTTCTGCCCCGAGGCCTGCAGAACACGACGCATGTTCGAGCCAAGCTCATCCTCACCCAGCACGAGGACAGAGGGTGAGTCCTTCAAGCGCGTGCTGTTACGCACTTCAGCGACGCGGTCGCCCAGCGCATCCTTCACGCGCTTGAGCAGGCCCTTGCTCTCCTTGTGCTCTTCTTCCTGCGTGGCCTTGTCGGCTGCGCCAGCCAGCGACCCCAGCTCGAGGTCACCGCGCGAGGAGTCCTTGAAGCGCTTGCCCTCGAACTCGTGCAACTGACCCATGACCCACTCATCGATGCGATCGCCGAGGAGAATGACCTCGATGCCACGCTCTTTGAGCAGCTCGATAGCCGGACTTGCACGCGCGGACTCCACACTGTCCGCAATAACGTAGTAGATGCGCTCCTGGCCGGCCTGCATGCGCTCCACGTACTGTTTGAGGCTCACCGTCGGCTCGGTGCCCTCTTCCTTCGTCGTGACGAAGCGCAGCAGCGGGAGAATCTTGTCGCGATTGACCCGATCTTCCGCCAGGCCTTCCTTCAGTACTGCACCGAATTCGCGCCACACCGTCTTGTACTTCTCGGGCTCGTCGCTCGAGAGCTTGTTCACCATGTCGAGCACGCGCTTGGTGAGCCCGCCGCGAATGGCCTCGACTTCCGGGTCTTCCTGCAACAGCTCGCGTGAAATGTTGAGCGGCAGGTCGCTCGAATCGACGACACCCTTCACCCAGCGCAGGTAGAGCGGCAGGAACTGCTCGGCGTCGTCCATGATGAAGACGCGCTTCACGTAGAGCTTGAGCCCGCGCGCGGCATCCCGCTGCCACAGGTCGAACGGGGCGCGGCCAGGGATGAAGAGCAGGCTCGTGTACTCGCGCTTGCCCTCGACCTTGTTGTGGCTCCACGCCAGCGGTTCGGTGTGGTCATGCGAGACGTGCTGGTAGAACTGCTTGTACTCCTCGTCCGGAATATCCGAACGGGACCGTATCCACAGCGCCTGAGCCTGGTTAACGGACTCCCACTCGAGCGATGCTTCGCCCTCCTTACGCATCAGCACGGGGAAGCTGATGTGGTCGGAATAGCGGCGGATCAGTCCGCGCAGGCGGAACGCGTCCGCGAACTCTTTCGCATCTTCTTTCAGGTGCAGGGTGACCGAGGTGCCTCGCTCGCTGCGCGTAACGTTTTCAACGGTGTATTCGCCGTCCGCGCTGGATTCCCAACGCACGCCCGCCTCAGGCGGCGCGCCGGCCTTGCGCGTGAGCACTTCCACCCGGTCCGCCACGATGAACGCCGAGTAGAACCCGACGCCGAACTGGCCGATGAGCTGCGAATCCTTCTGCTGGTCCCCGGACAGGGACTTGAAGAACTCGGAGGTTCCGGACTTGGCGATGGTGCCGAGATGCTCGATGGCCTCCTCGCGCGTCATGCCGATGCCGTTGTCGCGTAGCGTGATGGTGCCCGCCTTCGGGTCGCCCTCGATCCAGACCTTGAGGTCCGGCTCGTCGCTCAGCAGCTCCGGTTGTGCGATCGCCGCGAACCGCAGGCGGTCGTTGGCGTCGGACGCGTTGGAGACCAGCTCGCGAAGGAAGATTTCGCGATTGCTGTAGAGGGAATGGATCATCAGCTGTAGCAGCTGACGGACTTCGGTCTGAAAACCGCGGGTTTCTTTTTGGGCGTCGCTCATGAGCGCGCGATCTTGGGAGTCGCCGCCAAAAATTCAAGAAGAATTTGGTCCGCGAGCTTGGATTAACGCCGAATCAGACCCCTGCGAGGCGCAGAACGTGCCGATAGACGCCCCAGGCGGTGGCGACCCCGGCCACCAGGGCGGTGTTGACCCAGGGGTGGGGCATGAGGAACCAGACTGCAGCCGCAGAGCCGGTAGCGGCCAGTGGCGCCGATAAAACGGCGACCTCGGCGACGGCGGAACCCGCGACGTGACGGCAGGCGCCGGCCCAGTCATCGAGCTCATCCCACAGTAAAAGCAAGCATTCCATGTCAGACGCACTCTACGGGGGGTTCATGACGGCTCGCCGTGCGCCGACTCACAGAGGTTGCAAACCCTGCCTCGCGTCCTTGCAGGGCGTTCAGTGCGTGCGTAGGCTTGAACCGATCCGCAGCGGCGCGCATACGACATAGATAAGGCCCATCCCATGAAGCGCATAGTCGTCCTGAACCCCAAAGGGGGCTCAGGCAAGACGACTCTCGCGATCAATCTGGCGAGCTACTACGCGTCCTGCCAGCAAAAGCCGGTCCTGATGGACTTCGATCCGCAGGGCTCCTCGGTCCGTTGGGCGAAGAAACGTCAGCCAGCCCAGGCGCCTATCCATGTCATCGCAGCCTACGAGAACGATGCGCGCACCACGCGCGCCTTCCAGCTGCGCATTCCTCCCGGTACCACACACGTCATTATCGATACACCCGCCGCGCTGGACTCGCCGAAATTGCCGGATATCACGCGCGGGGCCGACAAGATCATCGTGCCGGTGCTGCCGTCGGATATCGACATTCACGCCTGTTCGCGCTGCATTCGCGACCTTTTGCTCGTCGCCAAGATCCGGCGCGAAGACGACCGCATTGGTGTCATCGCCAACCGCATCCGGCGCAACACCCTCACCTATCAGTCGCTCATCCGCTTCCTGCAGACGCTGGGCATTCCTATCGTTACGACGATTCGCGACTCGCAGAACTACGTGCGGGCCGCGGAGCTGGGCATTGGGGTGCACGAGATGAAGTCGTACATCGCGCGCGAGGACGTGGAGCAGTGGGCGCCGTTGATTGAGTGGCTGGGGAAGCCTGGTGCGGCTGCTTCGCCGGCTTCTGCGCCTGCAACGCCTGTTCTGGCTGGGATTTAAGAAGCCCTCAGCCGCCGGGCGGCTGCAGAGGAGGAACCGGGGTTCTGGCATTCACCCTGCGCCGGGCGCAGAGCCAGGAATCTATTTCTTGGTCGCCGGAGCGGGCAGCGGAGCCGCCGGCGGTTCGTCTTCCCAGGAATCCTTCATCTTGTCGGCCCAATTCTTGTAGTTGGACCACGTGTAGAGATTCTTGGTGATGGCGGCGTGGCGCGCACGCGCACGCTGCATGCGATCGAGCCAGCTCGCGTAAGCATCCGCATCTTTGGGAGGCGCGCCGACGCCAGGGGAAATGGGGGTCTTGGTGACAACAGGCGCAGCATCCGTGCGGACTGCCGTGGGGTCGTTGCGTCCCCTGTCCGATGAACTCATGACTGCTCCTGGTACATGAATTGGAGACTACGGGTTAGTGCTCCGACACGCAGGAACTGGTTCACAAGCAAGGGCCGCATGCAACGCCGTGGCGACACCACTCGCGAGCACCGCGAACCGCTTAAAAGAATGCTCGCGTTATGTTACGCAACGAGCCGATAACACGGCTTGTACGTACTGCCCGGCAGCTTCATTCGCAGCTGCGCGACGAACGCCGCGAGCAGTTCATCCAGCAGCTTCATCAACTGCGGATCTCCGGACAGCTCGTACGGCCCATATTTTTCAATGGCGTGGATGCCGTATTCCTTCACGTTGCCCGTCACGATGCCCGAGAACGCGCGACGCAGGTTTGCCGCCAGCTCGTGAACTGGCTGATCGCGGTGAAGCTGTAGCGCCCGCATGGAGGCGTGCGTCACCGCGAACGGGTGCTGGAAGTCTTCTGGTACGGCCAGCAGCCAGTTGAAGTTGTAGGAGTCGCTCTGCTTCTTGCGGAAGTCGCGAACGGCTTCCATGCCGCTGACGAGTTGCCGCGCCACGCCCGCCGGATCGTCCACCACGATGTTCAGGCGCTTCAGCGCCTGCTCGCCGAGCGTGCCGGCGATGAAGCGGCTCAGCTGCTCGAAGTATCCCGCGCTCTCCGCAGGGCCCGTCAGCACTACCGGCAGCGGCTGGTCGCGATTCGCCGGGTCCAGCAGGATGCCCAGCAGATACAGAATTTCCTCCGCCGTACCGGCGCCGCCCGGAAACACGACGATGCCGTGGGCCATGCGGACGAAGGCTTCGAGGCGCTTCTCGATGTCCGGCATGATCAGGAGGTGGTTCACGATGGGGTTGGGCGGCTCGGCGGCGATGATGCCGGGCTCCGTCAGGCCGATGTAACGCCCGTGCTCGATGCGCTGTTTCGCGTGCCCGATGGTGGCGCCCTTCATCGGCCCCTTCATGGCGCCGGGACCGCAGCCGGTGCACACATCGAGCCCGCGCAGGCCCATCTCGTAACCCACTTTCTTCGTGTACTTGTACTCGGCGTTGCCAATGGAGTGGCCGCCCCAGCACACCACCAGGTTCGGCCGCGCCTTGAAATCGAGCAGCCGCGCGTTGCGCAGGATGTGGAACACCGCGTTCGTGATGGCCGCCGAATCGTTCAGATCGAAGCGGCCGTCCTCGAGGATGTCGTTCGACATGAACACCACGTCGCGCAACACGGCGAACAGGTGCTCCTTGATGCCGCGGATCATCTCGCCTTCGACGAACGCCTGTGCCGGCGCGTTCTTGATCTCGAGACGGATGCCCCAGGCATGCCGCAACACCTTGATGTCGAAGTTGGCGTAGCGGTCGAAGATTTCCTTGGCGTTGTCGGTGTCCGCACCGCTGTTCAGGACAGCGAGCGCGCACTTGCGAAACAAGGGGTACAGCCCGCCGTGGCTGGAGTCCAGGAGCTTGCCGATTTCGGCCTGGGACAGGTGCTCGAGGCTGCCCCTTGGGCCCACCTGGGCGTCGACGAATTCTGGAATGACGATGCTCGTTTCCACGCGGAATCCCCTCTCGATCTTGTCCAACGCCGCGTGTGCTACGGCAGTATTTCTATGGGTGCGTTGTCCGCGGTCAGGAGCCAGATCTCCAGCATGTCGGAGTTCGAAACGGCGATGCAGCCGTCGGTCCAGTCACGGCTCTCGTAATAGGTAGGTGTGTGCTTGAGCTGGTTCGGCAGGCCATGGATCATGATCGATCCACCAGTGTCCCAGCCGTTGCGGTGGGCCTTCTTCACGTCCACATCGTTCGGGTACGACACCTGGATCGACAGGAAGAAGTCGCTGCGTGGATTGCGGCGGGCCAGACGATAGTGGCCTTCGGGCGTACGGAAGTCCCCCGCACGCTCCTTGTGGCCCACCGGGTTCAGCCCCAGCGCTATCTTGTAGGTACGCAGGATGCTGTCGCCGCGCATGAGTAACATGCGTCTATCGCCCTTGTGGACGACGACACGATCGGCCGTGGGCATGCTCTGGTTGGCGCCAGCGGATGTGCCGCCGAGGTTATCGATGGCATCGGCACGCACGAGGCCGATGAAACCCAGGCAGGCGGCGATCAGTAGAAAGGGGCGCAATGCGAACTTCATTTTCCAATCAAACAAGCACTTGCAACTCGCTAAGGATTATAGAGGCTGAACGCTACACGGTTCACGTGGAGTTAGCGGCGCGTCGCGCCGTAAAGACAGTTGCACGGCCGGTCCGGTGCTGGAACTGTGACGCTCGCCAATAATTGTTACGCCCAGGCAGGAGGTTCCGTGATTCGAGCCCGTTCGACATTCGAAGCCCGCACCCCGTTCCGAGAGGGTGCGCGGGCATTGCGCACGTTCGGCGTCAGCGTCGCGCTCGCGGCGGCCCTGGCCGCCTGCGCGGCCACTCCCATTGAGGGCGAGGCCGAGCGCCTCGATGAGGGTACCGGAACCACCGTCACGGTGATGCCGAAACCGGTGGAGTTCATTGTCGATCGGACGCGCGGGCCCAAGACCGATCCTTTCGCGTACCTCGCGCCGTTCGAGACCAACCGCATGGGCTCGCACGAGCTGTTCCTTTGGGTGTCGGCGCCTCAGGTAGCCGGGCCCCTGGGCGTACCGCAGGTGTTCTGTGGCGAACAGTCCATTCCGCTCGAATCGCTGACCGTCAGCATGAGCTCGATCGGGCTGTCCGGCGCGCCCTACAAGGTGCCGGCCCCCTGGAGCACGCAGTGGTTCTTCAAGTTGTCCGGCGAGGTGCTGGACTGCTTCGCGGGCGCCAGGAAAATGAAGATCGTCACGAAGGCGGGGGATGAAGAGCCCGACACCTACACGGCCGAAGCCGCCACGTTGTCGGGGCTCAACGACTTCGTCACACGCGTTCGCACCTGAGTGCAGCCTGGCTTCGAATGACTGAGCGCCCCGGCCGCTGAACGCGTGACCCGGGCGCTTCATTCTCAACCGTTCGCTACGCCAAATTCCTCAACCTTGGGCACCACCACCTCAGTGCCGGGGCGCATCTCGCTGAAGTCGACGTCCGGGTTGTACTGCTGAAGCAGCCACATCGGCAGACCGGCAAACTTCTGCGTCAGGGTCCACAGAGAGTCCCCACGGCGAACGATGTATACCTCCGTGCCCAGGATGCGGTGCGCGGCGAAGTAGCTCGCCTGCAGCGACCGGTGGTACTCGCGGCGCGTCTGCTCGAAGGTCTCCTTGTCCACCTTGGCGAAATCGAGCTTCAGCTTGCGGCCGATGATCACGGGCCGGCTGAACTTCATGTTGTTCACCTGGCGCAGGCGGCCCGCGGTGATGCCGAGCCAGTCGGCGTAGTGCCCCAGCGTTTCCTCCGCCACCACGAAGATGGTGTCGTCCTTGCCCACCGAATAGTCGATGGGGTCGGCCGACTGCGGCGTTTCGATAGCAGGCCCCAGTGCTGGCCCCAATGCATCCGCCTGCGCGGCGGAGACCGGCTCTGAGCGAGCGGTTGGCCTTCCGATCTTCGCGACGACCTGGGAATCCTCTTCACTCTCACGCTGCGCTTCCTCAGCCGGCACGCCGCCGGCTGTGGCCGAAGCGACCACCACAGGCTTCACAGGCGTAACGACAGGCGTGGCGGGCTTCGCAGGACGCGCTGGCGTGGCTGCTGTTACTGCAGGCCCCTGTGCTGTGGTTTCAGGTTCGACCGCCGCCACGAGCCGCAGCTTCTGGCCTTCGAAGATGTAGTTCTGGTTCTTGAGGTTGTTGATCTTCAGCAGCTGCGCCGCCGAGAGACCGGTGCGCTTCGAGATCTCTGAAATCGAATCGCCACGACGAACGACATAGAGGCTGGACGCGTCGGCCTCGGCAATTGCCGCCGGTGTGGACGCCGCTGCCGACGAGGTAGGCGGTCCCGCAGCCGCAGCCGCCGCCAGAGTGACCGCTTGTGTGGGTGGCACGATCAGCGACCGGCCTGCGCGCAGCTTCGCCGACGCCTTCAGGCCATTCATGTCGGCGAGGGCATCGGGCGTCACGCCATAGCGTGCCGCCACCGCGGCCAGCGTCTCGCCGGAGCGAATGCGATAGCGCCGCTCTTCCGGCTGGCTTGCGTACTGCTCGGTGGGAGAGAGGCGCTGGGCGATGAGCTCTGTCGTCCACTTCCCGCCGTCGATGGGCAGCCGCAGCCGGTAGCCCTTGGGCACATGCCGCTGGCCGCTCCACACCGCCGGGCGAAGAGCCGGGTTCAGCTGGCGCAGCGCGTCCGGGTTGATCTTGAGGGCGCGCTGCAGGGCCGGCATGGGCACGAAGGACGACAACGGCACTTCCTGGAACTTCAATTCCGCCTGCGGCCTGAAATTGCCGA
>JBDTUL010000270.1:0-8195 GCA_040007735.1 Gammaproteobacteria bacterium
CGCCCGAGCCCTCTCCAGCCAGATTGAAGTAGTCATGGTGCGTGAGGTTCACCACGGTTGGCTTGTCGGTGGTGGCCGAGTAGTCGAGCGAAAGCTCGTTCGAATCGTTGAGCGTATAGGTGACGCGCAACGCCAGCGTGCCGGGGTAACCCTCTTCACCATCGGGACTCGTGCGAGTGAGGGCGACACCCACCTGGCCTGCTTTCTCGAACGGGGCAGCCTTCCACACCACCTTGTCGAAGCCCTGCAGGCCCCCGTGCAAGGTGTTCTCACCGTTGTTTGCCGCTAGCCGATACGTCTTGCCATCGATGGTGAAGTTCGCCTTTCCGATGCGATTCGCATAGCGCCCGATGAGTGCGCCGAGATACGCGGGGTTCTTGACGTAGCCCTCGAGCGAGCCGTAGCCCAGCACTACGTCACCAGCCTTCCCGTTGCGATCGGGAACTTTGATAGCGGTGATTATCGCGCCGTAGTCGATGACGCGCACTTCCATGCGCGAGGTGTTTGTCAGCGTGAATAGCTGAACCTCCGTGCCATCCGGCAGCTTGCCAAATGAGGTGCGCGCGACGGTGGGCTTCGTTGCGGCCGTTGCCGCAGCGGCCAGCGCGAACACCATCACCCAGGCCAGCGTCATTGAATAAAGCGTTCGCATGATCAGTGCACTCCTTTTCGTGTATTGGCCGCAAGCTCGGCGGGATCGAGAACGCGTCCGCCCAGAATTACTTTCACGATTCCGGCGTAGGCTTTGATCGTGCGCGAAGGATCCTCGCGCAGTAGCAGGAGATTTGCGCGCTTGCCCGCTTCCACGGTGCCGAGGGTGGCGCTGAGTCCCATGACGCGGGCGTTGGTCAACGTCGCCGCCTGAAACACTTGTGCGGGCGTTAGCCCGGCGTCGAGCAAATTTTGCATCTCCCGCCAGCCATTGAGTCCCGGAGGATTCGCGTACGTGGGGCCGCTGGGCGTGTCGGTGCCAAACATGAACTTCGCGTCATGCTGTGCGAGGTAGGCAGTGGCATTAGTCGCCCGCGCGATGACGGTTGCGTATTCCGAGCGAACGGCCTTCCATTGTCTCTCCCGGTCGTTGGATTGCGCTTCCGCCTTCGGCAGCGCGGATTGCATCATCACGTCGCGGAACCACTGGCCTTCGGACGTGCCGTACCACGCGATCAAACTGGCAGGCAGCGCTCTCGCCAGCAGGGGGTTTGAGAGCAGCGCCGGGTCGAACAGGTCCCGCTCGCCATACAAAACCTGAATCGTGGGTTGCCAGCCGAGTTGGGCGGCGAGCACGCCATCCAGAATCTTCTTCACGCCGGGTGTTACCGCAGTGGCCGGCCCCGCATCGCTCCAGTTCCAGAGCGCGTGCGCAAAAATGTCCACCCCAGCTTCCAGCCCGAACGCCTGTGCTTCGGAACTGTTGGCATGGAATAGCAGCGGCAGGCCGGCGGCATGTGCGGCACGCACCAGGGCACGCATCGTCGCAAGCGTGGGCACGGGCAGATTGCGATCTGCGCCGAACCCGCGTTCGAAGTAGCTCTTCACGCAAATGGCGCCGTCGGCCTTCATTCGTGAGACGACGGCTTCGGGCGAATGCACGGCCGAATCAATGTCCGCTGGCAGGGTCGATGGGTCACCCGCCTGCACGACGAAATAGGGATTCGCGTAATACCGCGCAGGCTTGGGCGTCCATTGTGTCGGATAGCCATCGACCACCGGCACCCCACCACAAAAGAAGGTGTCCGGGTGAATCTCGTGCGCGTTCCACGCGGCCATCCGCTCGGGAGTCGATGACAGATCGATCAGCGTGGTGAATCCGAAGGAAAGAAACGACCGCGGCATCTGTTCCCTGGTCGCGTGAGCGAGGTCGGGATGGGCTTGTTCCTGCTCGGGCCCCATTCCCGGCACATCGGCCAGATGTACGTGGCTGTCGATCAGGCCCGGCGCGAGATAGAGGCCTGTGCCGTCAATGACCTCTCCGTCCTCAGCGTCTTTCAAGCGCCGCGAAACGGTGCCTTGAGAAACGGAGACGATCCGATCCTCGTGGATCTGCACGCTCGCGTTGGGCAAGGGTTGCGGGCGTTCGGGCGAGACAATCGTGACGTGTTCGAGCCAGAGGTCTCCAGCGACCGCCGTTGCGGAGTAAAGCAGCGTCGCTCCGAGCGACAGCAACAGCCAATGCGCGGGAAATCCTTGCCGGACCATGTGAATACCTCCTGTTGCCAGCCCTCTGGCGGGGGCTATGGTCGCACGGCGCGGCGAATTCCCTTAGCGCTTCCGGGACTTCAGATCCTCATAGACGATAGCCAGCAGGTAGGGCGCCTTGATCAGGTTCCCGCCCCACTTCACATCGAGATCGTCGAGCGGATGCGCGGCGATGAGCTGCTCTTCGGTCTGCCCCGCCGCGATCGCCTTGGCCACGCGGCTTCGCACATCGCGCAGCATCGCCTGGTATTCGCGGATGTCCGCGCGCGTGGCCACGTCCCCATGGCCCGGGATCACCTTGGTGCGCTCGTCACACATCGCATACAGCGTGTCGTACAGGGCGATCATGCCGTCGATCGTGCCGCCATGGTCGATGTCTATATCCGGGTAGAACCCGTGGAAGAATGTGTCGCCCGTCTGAATGACGTTGGCTTCAACGTAACGGACGATCAGGTCGCCATCCGTATGCGCCGGTGGCGTGTGGATGACCTCGAGCGTTTGCCCGCCCACGCGAAAGGTGAGGCGAGACTTTGTAGTGAGCTTGGGAATGGCGAACGGATCCGCCGCGTAAGGCGTGCCGGCCGCGGGTTTCGTCTTCTGAGCGTCGGCGATGTGCTGGCGCGTTTCCTCACTGGAGATGATCAGCGCGCCCGCTTTGCCCCAGTTACCGTTCGCGCCGGTATGATCCCAATGCCAGTGCGTGTCGATCAAGTAACGCACCGGCTGAGGGGAGATCTGCGCGATGAGCTTCACCATGCGCGCATACACCTCTGGATACTCCGCATCCACCAGCAGCACTCCCTGCCCGTCCGCCACGACGCCCACATTGCCGCCGAAGCTTTCGATGAAGTGAACGCCGTGCCCCAGGTCGTGCACCTCCAGCGGCACGGTGTTCCAGTCCGGCATCACGAACTGAATCTCCGGGCGGGCGAGGGCGGGCGGCGCGAACGCCGCCGCCGTGACGGCCAGGGCCGTAATGAACGCGCTGACTTTCAAAACCGATACCTCATCTCCACTCCCACCGTCCTGGGCCGCAGCGGCACCACCGCGCGCGGCGTCAGGTCGCTCGCTTCCTGGATGATGTTCGCGGCATATTCGTTGGTCAGATTCCGCCCGTAGAGGGTCGCCTCCCAGCTATCGGCCCGCATGCCCAGGCGCAGATTCACGAGATCATAAGCCGGAATAGTGTTGTACAGCGGGTTGCTCCGCGCAAACTGCGTTCCCTGTGCCCCCGTGTGCGAGTAATCGAGCCGCGCCACACCGCTGAACGCGGCAGTGAGCGGCCGCTCGTACTGCGCATACACGCTGCCCGAAAGATGCGGAACGTGCGGGAACAGATCTCCGTCGTGGCCCGCGAAGGGCGCATTCGTCGAAGGTTGATCCTCGGTCAGTTCCGCCTTCACCCAGGCGAGCGTGCCACCCAGCGTAAACGCACGTGCAGGCCTTGCTTCGACTTCCAGCTCAGCACCGTACACTCGCGCCGACCCAGCGTTCGACAGGAAGGTGAGTGCATTCGTGTCGTCCGTGAAATCCGTGACCTGGATGTTGCTCCACTTGAGCTCGTAAACACTGGCGTTCACGATGAGCCGCCGGTCGAGGAACGACTGCTTTGCGCCCAACTCATACGCCCAGAGTGAATCCGGGTCATAGGTGCGATCCTCAGGCGGCAGCGGCGTGACGTTGCTCAGGTTGCCACCGCCTATGCGGAAGCCCTGCGAAACGCTGCCGTAGAGCAGGCGATCCGGCGTGGGTTCATACGACAAGTACACTTTCGGCGTGGTTTTGTGCGCGTGGCTGTTCAGAGTGGGCTCCACGGAAGGCGGAGCGAATCCTCCAAACGGATACGTGCTGGCGCGGTCATCGCTCTGGTCTGCGTAAAAGGCGCGCGCACCGACGAGAGCGGTCAGCTTGTCCGTGAGTTTGAAGCTCAGTTCGCCGAACAGGGCGTACTGCTTCGTCTCGTGCGCCTGGTGTTCACCGAAGATCGGCTCCACCGGATCATTCAAGAATCCTGCGTCGCTACTGGTGGCTACCAATGTGTCGAACGTGGTGTTGATCTTTTGCTGGAACAAGCCGACCACGAACTCCGTGCGGCCGCCTAGCTGCGACGCCAGCCTTACTTCCGTGGTGTAGAACTTAGTGGTGTCGTACTGATCCGTCAGCCCATTCGCCGTGCTGAGCCCGACAATGTCAGTGAAGAATGTCGGCCCGAACGAAAGATCGAACGGCGTCGAGTCGAACTTGTCATCGACACTGCGGTTGAAGTACGACGTGGTGACCAGCAGGTTCATGCGCCCGAAGTCGTGGGCCAGCGTGAGATTGACGATCTTGAACAGATCGACGAACGGGTCCTGAACGTACTGGTCGCTGTTGTATTTGACCCCAGGCGCCGTGGTGACGATGCCGCGGCCGTCGAGCTCCGTGCGCTGGTACATCACGTTGCCGGTGAGCGAAGTGTTCGACCCGATCTGATACAAAATCGCGCCACGCCCGCCGTGCGTGCTCTCTTCGTTGACGTCGTGCGTGCCGAGACGAACGTTGTCGATGAAGCCGCTCTCGTGGTCATCGTAAGCTGTGACGCGCATGGCGAGCTTGTCCGCGATCAGCGGTGCGTTGAGGGTGGCCGCGCCTTCGTAGTTTCCGCTGCCTTTCTCGGTGTTGGAGACTCGTCCGACAATGCTGCCACCGTAGCGGTTGAGCTCGGGGGGATTAACGATGGTGCGGATGGTGCCGGAAAGCGAGCCGGAGCCGTACAGCGTGCCTTGCGGTCCGCGCAGCACTTCCACGCGCTGCACGTCATACAAGCGAAGGTCGGGTTGGCGCAGGTCGCCCGTGACCAGGATGTCATCGACATACTGACCCACGGTGGCAACGCCGGTGCCCGTGGAATTCACACCGCGGATCACGTAGGTCTTGTCGCCGGGGCCCGAGTCCACGAACGAGAGGCTGGGTACCGAGCGCGCGAAGTCGGCGAAATCCGCTGCGCCTTTGCTCTCCAACGTGGCCTGCGATTGCGCGGTGATCGCAATGGGAACGTCCTGGAGATTCTGGTTGCCGCGCTTGGTGGCGGTGACGACAACTTCTTCGAGCTGCCCCGAATCATCGGCAGTGCTGGCGGCTTGCTGGGCCGAAGCGGGTGGCGGGCTGAGCAGAACGAGAGCGGAAGAGAATGTGCAGAACGCGGAAACGCGGAGAGTTCGCAACAACATGCGTCGACCTTTTTTGAATACGAGATCCCCCCTTCCGCGTTTGATTGGAGCAGGTTGTAGTTTAGATTTCAAATAATAGGCCGCACGGCCTAAACCCAAGCGAAATCAGTGGCGCGCACGCGTCACTTCGCGACGGGCCGGGTCGCCGGTTTGTTCTTGTCCTTCACCATGAACACCAGGAACTTCGCGGGCGCAGAGGTGCTGGCGTTCGCCGATTGGCGGTGAATGTCGGTGGGCACTTCATGGAATGTCTGGCCGGCCTTCACAGTGATCGCGGGCTGACCATCCACCTGCGTGCTGCAACTGGCCAGCCGCGCCATCGCGTTTCGAGCCGCCACGGAAGCGCGTTTCCACGAAGCCGGCAATCACTACGAAGCGCGAGTCAGCGCTCAGGGCCCCGACCGCGCGCTGTGCGTGATTCGCGCCGTGCTGGCCAGCGCGCCGGACGATGCGATCGATGCCACAGGCGAACGTCCGCGCCCGGAACTCGATCGACGCGGGTTCCTGAAGCGTTGCAAGGAATCGATGTCGCTGGCGGCGCTGCGCGAGAAGCCGATTGCGCTGGCCGTGATCCATCTCGATGAAATTCCGGATATCTCGCAGGTCATCGCCGCGCGCGTCGCCGAGCAGGTGATGAGCGCTGCGATTCTGCGTCTCTCGGCCAAGTTCGGCGATGCGGCCGCCGCAGAACCGCGCTGGTATCTCGGCCAGCTCGGCGAGAATCTGCTCGCGCTCGTGATAGAGAGTGCGGACCGGGACTCGATCGAAGCCTGCGTGTCTCAGGTTTGCTCGAGTCTCCGCGAGCCGGTTGCCACCGGTGACTCGGAGTTTCATCTGACGCCGTTCGCAGGAGTTGCCGTCCTGGGAATGGACGCATCCACGCCCAAGGCGCTGTTGGATCACGCGCGGGGCGCCGCCGCTGAAGCGCGCCGAGCGTTCGTGCACAACGTGGATCGCTCGGCGAGTGATGCGGCCATCGCGAACGCGATTCTCTCCCTCGGAACGAGTTTGAATCTGGTGGTGACGGCCGAAGGCATCGAGCGGCCGGGGCAGCTGGAATGGCTGCGCGCGCGCGGCTGCCATGAGGCGCAGGGGTTCCTGTTGTCGAGGCCCTTGCTGCCGCAGGATCTGGAGACGCGATTCCTGCGGGCTTCGTCAATCCCTCCAAGCGCCGAGGCTCAGAGCATTTTTCGGTAGACGACAAACCCGGAGCGCTCGGCGACAGTGTCGTAGAGCTTCATCGCAACGTGGTTGGTCTCATGCGTCTGCCAATACACCCGCTGGACCTGGGCTTGCTTCGCCCGCTCGTAAACCGCGTTGATCAGGGCCCGGCCCACGCCTTTGCCCCGCGCAGCTTCCACGGTGAACAGGTCCTGCAGGTAGCAGCTGGGAGCAATTGACGTGGTGCTCCGGTGAAAGAGGTAGTGAACGAGCCCCAGCAGCGCGCCATCGCTTTCGGCCACCAGCGCGTGCACGGGCTCGTAGGCGTCGAAAAGGCGAGCCCAGGTCATTTGCGTAATCTCGGGCGCCAGCGCGGTGGGCCCGGAACGGCCGTAGAACGCGTTGTAGCCCGCCCAGAGCGGCGCCCAGGCGGTGAAGTCCGAGGCACGGACAGGGCGAACACTCACTGAATTGGGCATGATGATTCTTCCTGAAACGGGCCCATATCGGTCGGCCTGTCGATGAGTAATTGTAGAGCCACCCGGCCGATTGCGCTCAGGCGGAAGACGTCCTGGCAAAGCGAGTGAAGTGACCATGCTGCCTTTTTCCATTCTCGATCTCGCCCCGATCGCGCAGGGGCGAACCGCCAGCGATGCACTTCGCAACTCGCGAGAACTCGCGCAGCATGCCGAAAAGCTGGGGTATCTGCGTTTCTGGCTGGCTGAACATCACAACATGGCAGGCATCGCGAGTGCCGCCACGGCGGTGGTGATTGGCCACGTGGCCGCCGGCACCAGCACCATTCGGGTGGGTTCTGGCGGCATCATGCTTCCGAACCATGCGCCGCTGGTCGTTGCCGAGCAGTTCGGCACGCTCGCCGCGCTGTTTCCAGATCGCATCGACCTGGGGCTCGGCCGCGCTCCGGGCACAGACCAGGTGACGGCCCGCGCTCTGCGGCGGAATCTGAACGCGAGCGCAGAGGAGTTTCCGCAGGATGTGCAGGAGTTGCAGGCTTACTTCGCCGCCTCCGTGCCGGGCCAGAAGATTCGCGCGATTCCCGGCGACGGACTGAAGGTGCCGATATGGCTGTTAGGCTCCAGCCTCTACAGCGCGCAGGTCGCCGCGTTCCTCGGTTTGCCCTTTGCCTTCGCTTCTCACTTCGCGCCCGACGACATGATGCAGGCGCTCGAGCTATATCGCAGTGGGTTTCGCAGCTCGGCGCAGCTCGAGAAACCATATGCCATGCTGACTGTGAATGTGTTCGCGGCGGATGATGATGCGCAGGCGAAGCGTCAGTTCACTTCGCTTCAGCAGGCGTTTCTCAATCTTCGCCGGGGGCGGCCTGGGCAGTTGCCGGCGCCTATCGATGACATTGAAAGCTTCTGGACGGCGGATGAGAGAGTGGGGGTGGAACGCGCTTTGTCTTGCTCATTCGTGGGGTCTGCAGGCACGGTGGAGGAGGGGTTGCGAGGGTTTCTCGCCAGGACGCAACCGGATGAGTTGATGATTGGAGGGTTGTTTCATGATCATGCGGCGCGCATGAGGTCGCTTGAGATTACTGCACAGGTGAGAGACAAACTCTAACCGCACACGCACACACACACACTCTCTCTCTCTCTCTCTCTC
>JBDTUL010000271.1:0-8163 GCA_040007735.1 Gammaproteobacteria bacterium
GCCTTCTTTCCGTTTTCAAACCGCGACAAATTTAATGGGCGCTACGACGCCTCCAAGTTCCTCTCTTCTTTCGTCGGCATCGTGCCCGCCGACGAGCCGCGCTTCGTCGTCGCGGTGATGATCGACGAACCGCAAGGCATCCACTACGGCGGCTACATGCCACACGTCAGTCTCGACTGGCACGCCCAGGGCGGCGACAGCACACAGTGCGGCAACCCGGGCAGTCAGGTCGTTCCGGCGTACAAATCCAATGGACTGGGTGACATCGATCTGGAAAAGCTGACTTACAGCGTCCCCGCAGTATTGCAAGATGATGCCCGGCCGGGGGGCTGCGAACTGAAAATCAGTTTGGTCAATCAAGCAGTTCCGCGGCAGTCGCCCCTACCCGCACCTGTTCCGGCGCCGGGTCCCGTACCGATCCCGGACCCCTATAGCGGTCCGTCGTTGATGGTCAGGTTCGAATCAGTGAGCGGGAACGCCTGCGACGGGACGACGCCGGCCGGCGGAAGTGAGCTCCGCCATGGTGGGTCGCTCACGATTGGCACACACTTTTCGGATGCGACGGAGGCGTGCAAGCTCACGCTGCGGTTTCTGGACTAGTGCACGGTCGCAGTTAATCGAATCAGAGTTATCCGGCGCATGGTGAACGTAGCGGCCATATCGTGCGACCTACTTCCGCCCAGAGCCTATGGACACGCGGCAGGCGAGGAGTGCGCTCACAGCGCTTCCCATCGCTCTGCGAGCGCAAGCGCTGCAACCGAATGCGTTCGATTCTCCCGGCTGGAGTTGGTGTCCTGCTGAATAAGACCCCGCACGCCCAATGACGATCTCAAAGAATGGTCGTGCCGGCGCGATGATGATGTCCGTGGCTGGACTTACGCGAGATCGGTCAATAGCAGCCGTAAACCCGCTGCTGTATTTCGACGGTCATGAATTGCTTGGCCCAGGCGCACTGCTTTTCCTTGCGGTCACGCTCTTCGTCGAGCAGCGCCGAGCGTCGGGTCAACGCGACTTGCTCCTCTGCAAAACCTGCGACCTCCTCGCCCTGCGCGGCGATTCGTTCGTTGACAGACTTGAGGACCGACAGCTCATTGGATTGCTTCGCGACAGCGGTACTCAGCTCGACAGTGAGTGCACTGAGTTCGCGATTCTGAGCAAGGAGCTTTCGCTGCAACTGAAGACCCTCCTGATTCGCAGCGCGAAACGCCTCATTGCGTACGAGCAGTGTGCTGACTTGGTCTGCGAGGACTTTTTCACGCTTCTGTCGGTCCGACTCGCCGCGCAGATCGGCAAGACTCACGATCAATGTGCCCACCAATCCAGCATAGCCGATCGCGAAAAGCCAGCGTCCCGCTTTCGTGAGAGATGCTTGCCCGTCCCGTCCCACGCGGCGAAGGTCGCCGAGGAAGACTGAGAAGGAAAGTAGCGTCAGCAACACGGGGGAGATTGACAGCCACCACGGCAGGCCAGCCATTTACGTCGTTCCTGGTTTCAACTGATCCACTGATTGTGCCACGACAGGGCCTGAAGTTGCGGCGCGCCCGCGGAGCCATGCAATCTCAGAGACCTTCGCCCAGCGCATGCTTAAAACAAAGACCGCTGAGCATCCGGCGGCAGGGGGCTTTCGGGCTCGCTCATCCCCGCAGACGAACCCCTCCCCACAGTCGTGCCGTGTTGCGCGGGCTCATCCAACGCATGGCCGCGGCAGGCGGGACACAGTTTTCGCGCCACCGACAAGCGGTCCACCAGCAGCGCCGCATGACAATTCGTGCAGTGATCGAGGGCGATGCTGTTGCCTTCAGCGAGCGAGATGATCAGCAGAATAAATTGATCCATGCTCAAGCGCGAGTCGTGAACGACTTCGCGATAGAGTTCGAACGTCTCGCACAGCCGCTCCCCGCGCTCGATGCTTGGCAGGACGCGCCTTGCATCGCGCACCGGACGTCGCGGCAGCACGCTCAAGGCATACGCGAGTCCACCGATTGCCGAGGCTTCGCTGCGCAATCGCGGCGAGCGTACGAAATTGAAGAAGCGAGTCGGCGGCGGACCCCGGTGCCGTGGCATGCCCTCGGGGATCAGTTCCTGGGAGTGGCAGAACTTGCGCACGCGCTCGGCCGACACACCGGTCCAGGTGCGGATCGAGAGGGTGCGTACACCGTGGAGAATCATTCGCTGGGCGAGTTGCGCGCGACGCAACTCGCGGCTGTATCGATCCTCTGTCACGCGCATGGCCTCATCGGCGCCGACGCGGGCGCCGCTCCCTGTTCCCCGAACGACGCTCGCGCGCCGCTTTGGATTTGGCGCCCACTGCCCCGGGCACCTCAGCGTCTTCGAACCGGTACACGCCGATCCCCAGTCGCACGGTGGGCTCGCCTTCCCGGCGCCCGCTTTCGCGCCGATGCATATCAAAATCGAGCGCTTGCAGAAACTTCATGCCGTGTCGATCCATGCGCTGATCGAATGCGGCCAGTGCCCGCACGGGGAAGCGCGGATTCTCGGCGAAATATTCGAACCAGCTGCCCGTGGCGCTCTTGGGTAGCAGGTTGTGCTCGAGGGTGCGCAGCATGCCCAGCAGTCCCCGGAGGCTTCTGAAGTGGGTCGGCCCCTGGCTACCCCGCAGCGACAGCGCGCGTTGGCGCGGCGCGTAGCGGGTGCCGACTCGGCGCAGCACGTGGGTGCGATTCAGATACTTCAGAACCTGATCGATTGCGAGACTGCGATCCACGCGATGGACCAGCGACTCAAACGACGGGGCGGGTCCCCGCACCGGCAGGGGCAGCGGCGCACCGTCCCGGCCGAGATAGAGCGGCTCTGAGAACCAGACAGTGAGAATGTGTGACGCGTTGGCGAGCTCGCGATCGGCATCCGTCCCATTCGGAGTGACGGTCTTGGGAATGCGCTCGCACGCAGCACTAACTGCGGCAGAGATCTCCGACGGAGAACTGCCGCACCGGGCGAGTACCCGCGTGAATCGCTCAATGGCCTCCAGCGCAGTGGCATCGAGGGGCAACCCGGCTGCGGCGCGTGCGCGCCGCTTGCGAACCCCATGCACGACAGGGGACTTTCGCTTCATGAGCGAGCACGCTTGCGCCGTGCATGCGCTCTTGCAGGCCGCAGCTTTCCAGGACGCGATGCCCGCACGGGCTCGCTTGCGAGCGGATTCTCGAACGCAAACACTGCAACACCCAGACGCGTAGCAGGCTTACCGCCCCCCGGCACCTCGCGACGGCGCATGTCGCCGTCAATCTGCCAGAGAAATTCGGACGCCAGCGGCTTCAGCCGCTGATGGAATGCCGGCAGTGCGACAAGCGGAAAGGCGGGATTGATCGCGGCTCGTTCGACCAACCTGTGGCGAGCGCCACTGGCAAGGTTGTGCTCAACGGTGCGCAACAACCCGAGCAGCGTAGTCAGTCCGTGAGCCATGGCACTCAGTCGCTGGGGATTGAAGGCGAGGTAG
This sequence comes from Gammaproteobacteria bacterium, assembly GCA_040007735.1. GTDB lineage: Bacteria > Pseudomonadota > Gammaproteobacteria > Steroidobacterales > Steroidobacteraceae > JADGHX01. The sequence continues at coordinate 3,458 of JBDTUL010000271.1, forward strand.
CGATCCTTCGGCAGATAGCGCGTCCCGCGCCGGCGCAGGGCACCGAGCTTCACAAGCGACTTAAAGACGGCCACACCATCGGCCTCCGGAAGCACCCGCGAGATGAGCTCCCGCACCGAGGCGCCGCGTGCCTTCAGAGGCAACGCGACGGGCGCCCCACGGGAATCCAGATATCGCGGATCGGCATGCCAATGCGCGATGACATGCGGCAAGTCTGAGATGTAGTTGAGTCGGGCCGGGTTGAAGGGGCGCGTAGGCTCCTCGAGCTTGCGGCAGATGTCTGCGAACTCACGCGAAAGCGCCCGGGGCGAATGCCCGCTGTGCACCAGGATGCGGGCCAGTCGCTCCAGAAATTCGCGCGAATACGCAACGCCCACCGCGGCGCGGCGAGTCGGCAAACGGACCGATCGCCTTGGCCTCACGCGCTGTCCTTCAGCCGAACGTGGCATCCCGGCCCACCTCGGGCGCGTGTCCGCGGGTGAGCGGAACGTTCCCTTCGCATTGTTCGCCTCATCGTCTGCGCGCTCCTACGCTCTTCGGCTTCCCTTGCGCCGCTTGGCCCGCGCGGTGTGCGCGCGAGTCGATCGGCTCGGTCTGTGATCCTCGGCGGCCGCCGGCATATCCAGGGCGGCGGGCTCTTCGATGACATAGAGGCCCACACCGAGGCGCAGCGCGTCGACGGCGTGAGGGCCCGATCGGGCCACGTACTGCGGAGCGTTCAGCGCATCGTCGGCGGCATCGGCGAAGGCGTTGGCCTGCTGCTCGAGATCGCGGATCAGCATGGGGGCATAGCGCGGGTCGAGCTGCAGATTCATGACCCGCCGCACCAGGCGCGGCCGACTGGGGTGTTTGAGGTTATGCATCAGGGTCTCGCCCAGCTCGCGGGCGCTCTCGCCGAAGGCGGCGATGCCTTCGGGGTCCCAGCGCATGGTCGCGTAAGTGCGGCTGAGCGGCTCGATGCGCCCGTCCGGGAGCCTGCGAACCGCGCGCACGCGCAGCAACTCATCCACGATTGCGCCAGACCTGCGCTCCCCGTTATAGCGATAGCACAGCGCGTCGACCGAGCGTCTCTTGCCGTTGAGGGGAAGCGGCAACGGTTTTCCGGTTTCGTTCTGGAACTCAGGATCGTTCCACCAGCCATTGAGCACGCGCTCGGCGCGTTGCCGGCCGCGATCACCGGTGGCAGGGGTCGTGTTCTCATCGGCGAGAATCGCGGCGACCTCGCCCCGGGTGAGACCGGTGACGATGGAGATTCGGGACGCGTTCGGACGCCGCGCTTCGCCGGCGATTGCACGACCCTGCTCGCGGGCCGCTCGCACGTAGGCGACTTTGAGAATCCGCGTGCACTCCCCGACCCCGAGGCCGGCTTCGAGCAGAAGTTTCACCAGCGGTTCGAGCAGGCGCTGCGCGGCCGCCTCGACCGCGCCTTTCAGCGAGTCGCTCATCGGGTGTCTCCGCGGCAGCGGTGCGGCGAGAGTGGCAGGCATACAGCTGCGCTTGTCGCGTTCGGAAGCATATGGTAAGAATTTATACCACTGCTGTAAGGTCCTGTACACGCACGATGGTAGAGCCGAAAGCGCCTGACCCGGCGCGTCGGTTGATAGAAGGGACGTCTAAGGAGAGATCGGAGTGGTCGCATCACCGGAGGAGCCGCGTACCACCGCACCCTCTGCGAGCCCCCATCGCTTTCCGTTCAGCGCGCTCTATGACGTGAATGAGCGCTGTATCGAGCTGCTGGTGCATGCAGCGCGATCCAGCCAGTCCGTACCCTTCGCGCTGGTATCCCAGGTGCGGGAGGAACTGCGTAACCTCGATCCTGAGGCACGCCGGCGGACCGCAAGCCACGGCTTTCTGCTGATCGATCTCGAATTTGGCAATGTCGAATGGTGGCAGGCTGCGCTCGCGCAGCCGCAGCGCACGTTGCGCGCGCCCGCCTGGCGCGGGTCCTTCGAGCGTCGCGCAGGTATCTCGCTCACTCGCTCAACACTGATGTTTGTGTGGCACAGCCTGCGTGCGGACCGCGATGCGGCGCGCGTGCTGCTGGGGCTGGCCGCTCCGGTGGCCGAACTACTGAGGGCACTGCCACTTCCGGCCTTGGACCCTATCGCCGAGCGATACTTCCGCCATCTGCGGCCGCGCTGGCACGAGCGTCCGGCGTTATGGCGATTGCTCCTGAAGAGCGCCGCCGCCGGGGATCCCGCCGCTCAGCACGGGTTCGATGTGCTGGGGTTGCAGCTGATCGGGGGCGAACTTCTGGAGGATCAATAAACGTAGTGATGGACGGCGCGGTGACTATCCGGATGGCGGACCGACCCGCGCGGATTCCTCTCTGCTCCCTGCCATCACTGACACCGATTTCGGAAAAGCGGCTCCCTCATCGAGGGCGGCATGCGTTTCCGGGCGCACCTCACGACTTATCAGAGCAAGCTCCCTCGCCGCCCAGGCAAGCGTCGAGGCCATAGTCACCGACATGACGGTTTCCCGTTCGCAGATTGCCCGTCTCCCCCGCTCCATGAGCACTGTCTATCGTTCAAGAAATCTCTGCTGGAGAGCGGCGACTTGCGCGTACAGGTCGTCGCTCATGGCCACCTTCTCTGGGCCGGCACGACCGCGACCTTGAGGGGCCTTGCTTTGCTCGCGGCGTACTTGCCCGTGGCAATTCGTGAGGCACGCTCAAGACGGTCCGCGGACAGACCATTGATGGCCTGCCGCAGTCCCGCCAGGATCACACGCGTGGAGGCCGGCGCACCGGCCAAGCCACTGCGCACAGACGTCTGATTCGACCGGACCGCGACTTCACGAACCCTCGCCAGCAACTCGCGGATGTCGTGCACATGCGCGTGCAGCGACAGCGGCAATTGGCGTTTGGGTTTGGGGGTATCCGGTTTACCTGCAGGGCTCACCTCACCACACTGCGCAGCAGAACCTCGAGCGCGTCGTGGGCCTGGCGCAAGCTCGCCACACCCCGCTCCAAGGTGAGAATTTCATCGCCGAGATCCGCGGCACCGACCCCGCCATTACGCTCCTGAACACCGATGATCGCGCGCGTCGCGGTGGTCACCAGCGAGATGACTGCCGACAGATGCTCCATCGGCGCCTCCAGGTCAGGCGGGGTCGCAGCGGGCCGGGGACCCGCAGGTTTTCGCGCGTGGCGGGGCTTGGAACGCGTGCGCGCAGGCGCGCGAGTAGACTTGGCGTCAGCCATGACTCGTTCTCCTAGAACGGGTAGTGGTCAGGCGTCCGTCGGTGGTGATTACACCGGCGGGCGCCGCCTTCGGGTATTCAGCGGTCGCTTAGAATCGCATCAGCCCCCTCTCCTTCTTCGTCTCACACACGGGACGGATCTCATCACAACCGGCTCGCCTGCGGTTGATGAGTAGTTGACTGAGCGACAGAAATTCAATTCGTCATCAGAGCCTTACTTTCTCGGCCTTTCCGTTCTCACGCAGTCGGCGCATCCCGGTGGCTTGCTACGATCCAGCACAGAAATGTAGCCCGCCGGTTTTGGATTCGAACTCTCAGACAAACTCGCAATACGCGGCATTGCGCGTCTATGCCGCACATCCAGTAACCGCGGGCCCAGACCACTCTTCACCCAACGCCGTGTTTGCGCCGCGCTTGCGAACCGCTCTCGACTGTATAAATATCAGGGGTATCCTGCTAGCTCCAGTCAATGCTGATGGGGGCGACTGGCGGGCGGGCATCGACCACGTCGCGATAGGTGATCGGACCGCTCTGGAGGGCTTGCTCAAGCAAGCGGTAGAACAACAGTCCTCGCGAGCGCGAGGTGCGTCGGTTGAAGCGAAAAACAAACTCATCGAGGTAGTGATCCAGCTGAGAAGGCTGCACGGCGCCGTGATGCGTTCCGAGCAACCAGCGCTTCAGAAGCGAGGCGACCCGGTTGACGGCCGGGAGTGAGGCGATCGGGCGTGAAGCCACATCCTGCACGACGGTGCGAGCGTGGCGATAGCCTTCTCGATCCAGAAAAGCGTAGAGCATCGAGCCATCGGTATGCACTTGGGCCGAGGGCTCGATGGCGGCTTCGATGAAGGGCTGGACATACTCTTGCGTGGCTGCAGGGATGCGCTGCAAACGAATTCGCCCGATGCCTTTGGGCTCGAGCATTTCCACCGCGATCACCACCAGAAGTTTGCCGGTTCTACGCTTACGGTTCAGGCTCTTGGGCGCGAGTGGGAACTGGCGATCTCCCAACTCCACATAGGTCTCATCCACCTGAACGGTGCCGTGCAATCGCTCGCGATCCGGGCGCACCATGGCACGTCGAAAACGATGCACGAGCGTCCAGGCCGTCTGGTAGCTCCCGAGTCCGAGAACTCGTTGCAGACCCAGCGCACTGACGCCGTGCTTCTGGCTGGTGAGGTACCACGCCGCGGCAAACCACACCGTCAGCGGAGTGCGGGTCTTGTCGAAAATCGTCCCTGCAGTCACCGAGGTTTGATGCTCACAGGTGACGCACATCAGCCGGTTGCGACTGGCCCGATACGGCTCTGCGATGACCCCACATCCTCGGCACGCAAACGTGCCCCGCCACCTCAATCGCTCCAAATACCGGGCACACGCCGCCTCATCGGGAAACCACTTCAGGAACTGGCTCCACGTCGCCGGGTAATCCTCTTCTGCGACAGGCTTGTGCACCTTCACCATGGCCCATAATGCCCGCACTGGAGCTAGCAGGATACCCCTGA
>JBDTUL010000272.1:0-8160 GCA_040007735.1 Gammaproteobacteria bacterium
CAGCCGTTATGCCCCCCGATATTTCATCCTCAAGCTCTGTGATTAAGCCCCTAAAAATCAGCTTAACCCGGCTCCTTACAACACCTTAAGCCAACGCTGAGCCAACCGCTTCTCTGGTTGGTATGCCCGCCGAAGACGGTCTTCTTTCAAAGTAAACATAGTAGCTGCTTGAAAAAATAGCAGTTATTTTGTACACTTATAAGTCTAGTGCGGGGTGGAGCAGTCTGGCAGCTCGTCGGGCTCATAACCCGAAGGTCGCAGGTTCAAATCCTGCCCCCGCTACCATAGGTCCCCAGGCCCTTCAAAAGGGCTTCCGTATGCAGGGTCCAGCGAGCTGTCAGCCCGCCATCGGGCTCTGGAACCACGCCGAATTTCCCCGCCGAACGGGTCCCGGAGAATCGACCGGGCCTTGAGCGTTGCTCGGCGCTCCCCTTCGAGTCCGAGGCGTGGACGCCAAGACGTTCGGGCGGTGCTTTATCGGGACGACACCGCTGCTTCCGTTCGCAGAACGTGGGGGCACTGGTACTGGGACGGCGGTTCAGCAGTCCAGGCGGAGCATCCCTCCCAGTTCAGGGCCGCAGCGAACTCGCCGCAGCAAAGCAGCCGGCAAAGAACAATACATAGGCGAACACGCCAAATAACATCGCCGTGATCAAGGCGGCCTTAAGCAGTCCGGGACTGTACGGGCGATTTGTCGCCTGCGCCCAGTCCAGCCGTTGGCCGAAGTACGCGAGTATCGACGCCAGACCGCCGACTCCAGCGCCGATTGCGAACCCCAAAATTGCGTAGTACAGACCTGCAGACGTTTTCCTCGTGCCGTCTGCGAAGAATGCGATCAGGGCCGCTGCGGCTCCGCCGTTGATCAGAATAGCGTTGGAGAGCGCGAGCTTCGCAAACTCGAATGTCGCCTCAAGCATGCGGTCGGTGAATTGATCGTGCGACACAGTCTGCCTCAATCGCTGGAATGATGACGCAGCGTGGCCCAAACACGCATCTGAGAACAGCGCGGGATACGAAACTGACTTCGATCCAAGTAGACCGCACTGGATGTGGGTTCATATAAACGGCCGCCGGCGCGCTTACCGTTACACCGCTTCGCGCTCGCGCATTTGTTCCCTAGGAATGCCTGCTGCCACGCTGCAAAGGTACACAGATGAGCCCGCCCCATATGCGAAGGAGCTCAAAGCTGCGGAGGCGAAGACTGATGCCGCGTTCGGCCGGGCCTCCTGATTCTCGACTGACCGGCGGCGCTGAACGAACTAGCCCGGCGCTGTCCGGCTGAGTGGGTGGTCGTCGGCCAAGGCACGTGCCACTCCGACATACTGCATGCAGTGACGATACTTACGATGCACTTCGGCGCTTTTTCGTTCGGACGCTCTGCGGGGACGCTGTAGCCGTTTTGCAGTCCGATCTTCACAGGCCCCGGCGACTGGATCAGGGGGCCAAGCCGACCTACCGACTGGACGGCCGCTCCTTACCCTCGCCTTGCCACGGCGCGCCCGGCAGACATTCGATAAGCTGCGAGCGCACGCGTACGGCAGCACTGGCACTGTCCCATTCAAACCCGGTAGCGAGCAGTGGCCCGATGTCGCCACTGAACTGCGGATCGCGCAGCTTTGTCTCGATGTTCTGCTCGAACTCCGCCCGCGAGACCCGATGGGAGGAGGCGCGTCTTCGGAGTCAAACCGGTATACAAATGTGACGCGGCCCTCCGATTGCTTCCATTGCGGCTTGCCGAGCCAAGGATCGCTCACGTCGCGCAGGGCGCCCATGATCGGCCCGGCCGGCTCCGCATTGATCTGGACGAGATCGATATCCTCAGAATAACGGGCGGCGGGCTTGAGATGCAGCTTGTAGAGCGCGGTGCCACCACGGAAGGCGAGTGATTTCGCAAGAACGGGATGATTGAAGATCGCGACGAGAGCGCGCGAAATCACTAGGTCTTGCTCGACCTGAAAATCCTGCACCCATGGGGCATGTGCTCGCCATTCGGTGATGTAGTCGCGCGGGATCATGCTTCCGCCTTCACGTCAGCGTTAACGATGAGTTTCCAGTCAGCATTACGGCGCGCTTTCTCTGCGGGCGCACCAGGCAAGAGCGCAACGGTCTCGCGAGCCGCGAGGCTCATGCGCACGTGCGCATCGGTGATGTGCTCTAGGCCATCCCCGAGGGAGCGTGACTTGTCCTCGTTGGTCACGAATCGCCTGTCGTGGATCGACAGCTCGGCGTTGCCAATGGGTATCAGTCCCGCCCGGTTCACTTTCCGTGCCCACAGTGCCTGCTGCACGTAGATTTCGGCACGCTGCACAGCCGCGAATTGCCATTCTTGAGGCGCAGAACGGCCTCACGGTCGCCGTTTTGCGTTGACCTTCCCGACTTCAGACGCACCGACTGCCGTACGCTAGCAACGGTGTGCAGCACGCCTGGGCTACCGCTTCCAGGCGCGTCGGCGACGGGTTGAATACCGCTCACCGACTCGGGGGCTTGCGACGAGTAAACCCGGCCGACCCAACCCGCGCCTCCGACCTTATCCTTCCAAAACGGACAACTTTCTGCCATATTGTCCTTCTGAGAAGGACAATATGCGCGACCTCATCCGCCGGAAAATCGTCGATGCGCTGGTTGAGCCGATACCCAAGCTCACCCGGCGCGACGTTCACATCCCCGCCATCGCCGACAAAGCGATTGCGGTCATCGGTATGCGCCGCGCGGGCAAGACCACACTCCTCTGGCAGATCCTGCAGGATCGTTTAGCCCAAGGGACGCAGCGAGAAGGGCTTCTCTACTTTGGATTCGAGGACGAGCGCCTCGCCGGCATGACCGTCGCGGACCTCGGTCTGATCGTCGAAGAGTACTACCAACTCCATCCGGAGTGGCGCGACGCTCGCCGCCCCGTCTTCTTCCTGGACGAAATCCAGACGGTGCCCGGCTGGGAGGTTTTCGCTCGGCGTCTGCTGGAAACAGAGCGGATCGATCTATTCCTCTCAGGCTCCTCAGCACGCCTGCTGTCCCGCGAGGTCGCCACGAGCATGCGCGGTAGAGCGATGGAAGCACTGGTGCATCCATTCAGTTTCCGCGAATACCTCCGATATTTTGGCCACGAGCCGGAACTGCCTGCCGGCCAGTTGCCCAAGGCGGCACGCTCCGCGCTCGAGAAACACTTGCGCACATACCTGGCGCGCGGTGGCTTTCCGGAATCACTCAGCGCGGAGGCGAGAGATCGCTTCGAGCTACTCCGCGGTTACGTGGATACGACGCTGCTTCGTGATGTGATCGAACGGCATGCCGTGTCGCATCCGGTGGCGCTGCGCTGGATGGTGCGCCACCTGCTCGCCAATCCCGCGGGCTCTTTCAGCGTGAACAAGTTTCACGGCGATCTGCACTCCCAAAACATTGCGGTCGCTAAGGACACCCTGCACGCATATCTCGGACACCTCGAAGATGCGTTCCTGATTCGCACCGTGTCGATGTCGTCCGGCTCCGAGCGGCAGCGGATGGTCAATCCCCGCAAGGCCTATCCCATCGACATGGGCCTGATTCCGGTTTTCGATCCGACCGGACGCGCCAATCTCGGCCACGCTCTCGAGACGGCCGTGCTGCTCGAACTGGAGCGGCGCGGAGCGCAGATTTCCTATTTGCGTACGAACGAAGGACTGGAAGTGGACTTCCTGGTTCGCTACCCCGAAGGGGGCGAAGAGTTGATTCAGGTATGCGCGGATCTGGACGCACCGGCCACGCGCGAGCGGGAGACGCGCGCGTTGCTCGCCGCTGGCGCCGAACGTCCCGACGCCGTGCAGCGCTTAATCAGCCTCGTGCCGGAAGCGCCCCGCGACCTGCCACACGGCGTCTCATGGCACTCGGCTTCGGAGTGGCTGCTGAGCGGGCGCGATATGCCTCCCGTCCGAAAACCAAGGCGCAGCACGCGGACACGGGGTCGTCGGTGAAGATGCCGGTACGAGAGCGGCGGAATCACGCGCGCCACGGTTTCATCTGCGTAAAGGATCATTTTTCGATACTTTGCGCGAACGAATCCGTACTTGAGGCGTCACCGCCAGTCGCGACGCTACTTCAGCCGGGCGCTCTGCTCCCGGGCCTACCGGCCCAGCTTCAGGATCCGTCGGCGTCGCAGACGAACGAGCAGCGAATGGCGCACCGGGCGGTACGAGCCGCTGCTCGCAACGATCCAAAACACCGCCGGCTGCCCCAATTAGTGTCCTCAGAGTGCGGTCGACGCGACGAAGGACAGCGTTTCCAGACGTCGAAACCGGCTCTGCGTACCGCGACCGCGGGAAGACTGGGGCGTACAATCACGCGGCGCTTTTGATCCTTGCAGGCCGACGGCAGCGTTCTGACGAGGAGGTGCAATCGTGAGTATCGCAATATCCGTACAAGACTATCTGGACCGCGAAGGCGTGCCTTACAGCACGATCCTGCACGAGCACACCAAGGACAGCACGCACAGTGCGAAAGCCGCTCACGTTCCCGGTGGTCGGCTGGCCAAGTGCGTCATGTTGGAAGACGACAAGGGTTATCTGATGGCGGTAGTGCCCGCCACACACAAGGTGGATCTGGGCGCCTTGCATCGTGAGCTCAACCGGAATCTCGGGCTTGCCACCGATCGCGAGCTATTCGAGCTCTTCAAGGACTGCGAGCCGGGCGCCCTACCGCCGCTGGGGCTCGCGTACGGCATCGACACGATTCTCGATGAGAGCCTGGTCGACTCGCCGGACATCTATTTCGAGGCGGGTGACCACCGGGCACTGGTTCACATGAGTGGCAGCGATTTTCTCAGGTTGATGGCCAACGTGCCGCGCGGGCAGATCAGCCATCACATGTAGTCGAGGGATCACACATTGTCGTCGCCGGCGATGATCCTGCCGATCCACTGCTCCTGGGTGATTTGACCCGCTTTCTCGACGGCGGCCAGCTCAGCGGGACGCAGTGTGCCCTCGATGCCTTCGATGCGCTTCCATTCGCAAAGCGGCGTCTCCACGCCTTCACGCGGGACATAGCGCGACGGTTTCAACTTCTGCATGCGGTGAATGTAGCGGGGACAGTTGACCCACACCTCCGACATCCGCACGCGAACGACCAGATCGGCTTCCTTGTAAAGCGCGAGTGCGGATGGATCGCGCGTGAGTTCGGCGCGGCCCTGGAGGCGCAGGCGATGGGGCCGCTCGAAATCGATGAAGAGCATCCCGACCTCGGGGTTGCCGGAAATGTTGCCAAGGGAGAGGTACATTCCGTTGCCGTCGTAGCTCGGGAACAAGATTGTCTGAGAGTCGGGCACGCGGAGAAAGCCCGGGTCGCCGCCCTTGTACGAGACGGTGGGCCGTCCCCGCTCATCGACCGTCGTCAGGAAGAACATGTCGCGGCTTTCGATGAAGGCACGCTCCGCGTCACCGAACTCCGTCTTGAGTGCAACCGATTCGATCCGGTCCGCCATGCGCCGGCTGTCAAACTCGTCCTGCAATGCCCGGTGCCGTTCGCCGTAGAGTCTGCTCATCGGTTTCCCCTGCATGTGTCGCTCTTATCAGGGGCTTATCTCACGACGGACGTGCGCCGTCCACGTACGGCCGGCGACAGACTGGCCTTGACACGGCCGCCCGAGACGCCAGAGAATTAACTAATTAATTAAATACCTCACGCGTACATGGATAAAATCTTCGCAGCGCTCGCCTCGACGCCACGGCGGAAAATCCTCGCCTTTCTTTCCGCGAACGACCTGACGGCGGGCGAGATCGCCTCGCGCTTCGCCATGAGCAAGCCTGCCGTCTCCAGGCATCTGCAGTTGCTGGAAAACGCCGGTCTCGTGCGCAGCGAGAAGGTGGGCCAGTTCGTGCACTACTCGCTCGCGCGGGACAGTCTCGTGAACACGCTGAACGCATACGTCCAGGAGATTTGCCCGGTGTCGCGCCCGCTGAAGCGCGAGAGCGCGCGGCTCAGGCAGCTCAAGACTCAAAAGTAATAGCCCTGGCGCGCGCAACGCGCGCGCTCCCCGGAACGCCGATCGCCGCAACACAAGGAGTACACCCCCGTGTCGACCAACGCAGAGCGTTTGCTCGAAGCCGCCCAAGGTCCCTATAAGGTCAATTCACTGGTGCTCGGTCCGGATACCGATCCCCTGCGCGGCAGGGTGAGTTGGGATCCGGCCCGCTCGCTGTGGAACGGGGGCATGCTCCTGAGCGCACTCGTGCTGGGGCCGATGTATTTCACCTGGGGCGCGTTCTCCGCGTTCCTGATTCTGCTCGTCATCACAATGTGCGCCGGGCATTCGGTGGGCTTCCACCGCCGCCTCATCCATAGAACGTTCGAGTGTCCGCGATGGCTGGAACGTATGCTGGTCTGGGCCGGCACCCTGGTCGGCATGCACGGGCCCCTCTGGGTGGTTCACTCGCACGACGTCAGGGACTGGGCGCAGCGGCAGAACGACTGCCACCCCTTCCTCAAACACGGGCGCGGCATGCTTTGGGATGGCGTGTGGAACCTGCATTGCCGCCTGCGGCTCGAGCGCCCGCCCGGCTTCGATCCCGGGCCTGGCATCGGCGACGATCCGTTCTATCGATTTCTGCAGCGAACCTGGATGCTGCAGCAACTGCCCCTCGCGCTCGTGCTCTACGCGCTCGGCGGTTTGCCGTGGGTAGTTTGGGGCATCTGTGTGCGTGTCACGGTGGGTGTGTCGATGCATTGGCTCGTCGGATATCTGTGCCATTCACACGGCCCGCAGACGTGGCTGGTTGATAACGGTGCCGTGCAGGCTCACAACGTTCCCTGGGCAGCTATTCCGTCGATGGGCGAGAGTTGGCATAACAACCACCACGCCTTCCCCGCCTCCGCCAGGCACGGGCTCTATCCCGGTGAGATCGACATCGGATTTCAGTTCGTGAAGTGGCTCGAGCGCAGGGGGTTGGCGTGGAACATCCAGACCCCGGAAACGCTTCCGCCCCGCCAGGGCATTACGCTGGTGCAGGCGGGTACAGAAAGCGCTGGAGTGCAGACCTCAGGCCTGCGCTCCAGCGACGATGTTCCCGCGCGGGCCCTCAGTCGCTAGACACCCGCGACGCCTTCACAACCGTCAGCGCCTTCACCGCATCGACGTAACCGAAGCCCGAATCGAAGTCGAAGCCATTCGGGCGCTCGATCGCAGAGGGGGCAATCGTGCGGCCGGCGCGCTTGCGCACGTCGGCCGCGGTGGCCCGCAAGGTGGTGAAGATGAAGTCCGGTCTCAACTTTGCCGGCAGATCGATGTTGTAGCGGCCCTCGCCGTTGCGCTTCATCTGCTCGATCATCAGCGCCGCGATACCCGCCACGTGCGGGGCCGACGCCGACGTGCCGAAGAAGTTGGGATACTGATCCGGCTCGCCACCGCCGACCGCGGGGTCGGTGGTCCGGGCCACGAAGAACGTCGTGTTGCCACCATCCGGGCCGGTGATGCCGGGCCGCAGTCGAAACGTCGGCGTACGCAAACGCCGTCCCTTGGTATCGAACAGAATCGGTACGCCGCCGGCAGATGAGAAGTACTCCGCGCAGGCCGGTTTACATGCGTCGCCCCACAGGGGCGAGCCCCACTCGGCCGTGTTGTACCAGGCCGCTGCGGCGACGGATTCCGCGCCGGCTGCGTTGGTGTGGCCATACGCAGTGCCAGTGTCCGTGAGGAACTCGTCGAGATGGAACGCGCCATCCGCCAGGTCGAACCAGACGTATTTCATCCTGCCCGGCGCGGGGCCGGCGAACAGTTCGACACTGATGTTGACGTCGACACTCGAGTCGGTGGAGTTCGAGATCACGGCAATCTCGAGTGGATCCCCACCCTGGTTGGAGTCGACGCCCGGGAACTGGCAGACCGCCGGCTCGAGGTTGTCGTCGCACAGGGGAACGAGGCCGCCGGCGGTGTCATAGAAAATCACATCGATGTCGGAGCGCGAGCCCTGCCCGCCTGACACGGAGGCGAAAGGCTCGTCCCACTGGAAGCTCAGAAGCGTGAGTGCGGCGGGATCGAGCGTCGCGAGTTGCAGCGTATCGGGTTCCTTGCGGGTGCCGAAGTTGTGACGCACTCCATCCACCCCGATGTCCCGCGAACGCCTGAACGCCGCTTCGTAGGACTGGCGCGCCTGGTTTCCGCTGGATGAGAAGTAAGCGACACCGCGTGCCTTGGCCGCA
>JBDTUL010000273.1:0-8157 GCA_040007735.1 Gammaproteobacteria bacterium
CACCCCCATCATGTTCGTCTGAGCAGCCGGGCAGCTCCGGTGTATCGCTACGTCGCTCTCGTGTGGAACGGTTCGGATCTGGCCGCGATTGCGCACGAGCTGGCGCAAGGCCTGCAACAAACCGGCGCCGAATGGGAGAAGGTTCTGGACGATGACGGGCTGCTGGCGTTCCATGCGGGCGCCTGCGGCACGTCCTGCGAAACGCGCGTGCTCGCCGGCCAGAAAGGCGCCGTGTTCGGAAGGCTTTTCCAGGCCGGCCACGAGCTCGCGTCTGCTGCCGGTGGCACGCGCGTCGAGGATAGCGAAAGCGAGAAAATCGCCCGCACACAAGGTAGCTATCTGCTCGATCACTACTGGGGGCGTTACGTTGCGGTGGTTCGCGATGAGGCCCACGGCGCAGTGTGGGTTCTGCGCGACCCTACAGGCGGATTGCCGTGTTTCGTAACGAGCCACCGCGGCGTCAGTCTCGTTTTCTCGGACATCGAGAGCTGCCTGGGTCTCGAGTGCCTGAGATTCTCCATCAACTGGCGATACGTCGCGGCGTTCGTGCCGTACGCAGCCCTGCAGATTCGCGATACCGGATTGAACGAAGTCACTGAGGTGCAGGCGGGCGAGCGGTTGATCTTGGGCGCCGGCGGCATCGAACGCCACGGATTATGGAACCCGATCGAGGTCGCGCAGCGTAACCCTCTCGAAGACTTCGATGAAGCGGTCGTCGCAGTACGGGACACGGTGCGCACCTGTGTTCACGCGTGGGCTTCTCTTCATCGCAAGGTTGTCCACAATCTCTCGGGAGGGCTGGACTCATCCATCGTGCTGAGCTGCCTGAGCGGCGCGCCGACGCAGCCAGACGTCACGTGCCTCCACTACTTCTCGCCATCGAGCAACGAGGATGAGCGCAAGTACGCGCGTCTTGCCGCAGGCCATCTGGGCGTGCCGCTCATCGAGCAAGCGCTCGATGCCTCGGTGATACGCCTCGAGCGGTTGATGCAAATCCGGCGCGCGCCCAAGCCCTGGTTCTATGTTTACGATCTCGTACACAGCCCCATCGAAGCGCGCGTCGCTGCCGAGCACGACGCAACCGGCATCTTCTCGGGCTCCGGAGGCGACGGATTGTTCCTGCAGGCGCGCGCCGACCTTGCCGTCGCGGACTATCTGCGCCACCACGGCTTTCAACCCGGTGCGGTGCGAGTGGCGCTCAACGCCGCGCGCATCACACGCACGTCTTTGTGGCCTATTCTGCGACAGGGAGTCATGCGGCACCTGAAGCGCCCGTCGAAGGGCGTGCACCCGGCGAGGGGCGTGATCGATCAGTTCGGCGAAGCGCGAAGCCTCATTCCCGCCGCCGTGTTCGCAGCCGCGCGCAACGACGACACACTGATCCATCCGTGGATTCGCGAGGCAGGGCGGATTCCGCCCGGGTTGCTCTGGCATGTGCTCTGCCTGTCGGTGCCGCCGGTGTTCTACGAATCCTTTGGCGGTGCCACCGATCTGGAGCGCACTCCCGTGCTGATGTCGCAGCCGCTCATCGAGCTCTGCCTGCGCATCCCGAGCTATGTTTGGATCACAGGTGGCCGCGACCGCGCGATCGCGCGTCAGGCGTTCGCCGCTGAATTACCGGCCACACTGATTCGCCGCCAGCAGAAAGGAGCCATCAATCGGCACAATCGAATGATGCTCGATGCGAACCAGAGCTTCATCCGCGAGATGCTGCTGGACGGGCTGCTGGTGCGGCATGGGCTGCTCGACAGCGTGAAGCTGGATGCGTACCTGAGCCGCGCAGGCTCGAACATCGGCCTGGAATACAACGAGGTGCTGAGGCAGCACCTGTGCACTGAAGTGTGGTTGCGCCGCTGGTACGATGTCGAGCGGGGCGCGGCCGCTCAGACGAGGATTACCAGTTCTGCCGGAGCGTGAAGCTGACGAAGCGGCCGGTGATATCCGCATTCTCCTGGTCATAGCCGAGACCGAGCGCGTTGTTCAGGAACGGCGGGTCCTTGTCGAACAGATTTTCGACGCCCAGGGCGAGGGTCGTCTTGCCGAGCCAGCCGTGCGCGTTGGGCTCGAAGCCGTAGGCCGCATTCAGATCGAATGTGGACCAGGAACTCACGCGCCGGTGCGGCACGCTCACTTCGTCGCGATAGCCATCGGTGTAGTTCAGGTAGGTGTTGACGTTGAGCCCTGCGTGCTGCCAGCCGAATGAGCCGCGCAGCCTGAAATCCACGGGATAGTTCTGCGTGCTCACCCGATCTACCAGCGGCACACCGCGCGTTGCAGCTTCCTCGAAGTCGAGCACGTAGGTGCTGTTCAAGCCAAGAGTCAGTCGGCCAAACGAGGTCTCACGTTTGTAGTGCGCCACCAGATCGATGCCGCGAGTCCGCACCGCTGCTTCATCGCGCAGGCGCAGGTCGATAAGCGCGTCGATGGGTGACGCCAAACACGCACCCGGTTGCGCGGAGAGGGGCGCCCGGCGGCAAACCTCCTCGCGTTGCGCGGCTGTCGGGCTGCGTGTGACCAGAGATGAGTAACGCGCGTTGGTCAGAAGATCTGGCGCAAACGCGGGTGTATTCACGCGGTTGGTGAAATCGATGTCGAAGTAAGTAAGCGCGAGTGACAGGCCTTGCGCCCAAAGGGGTTCCATATCCAGGCCCGCTGTCCAGCTGCGCGCGGTTTCCTCGGTGAGGTCGGCGTTCTTTCCGGTCCAGACGAGCACCGCAGCGCGCCCGCCCGGTATGTTGGGGTCCGCAAGCGCAGTCAGGGTGGTGGCGTTGTTCGCTTCGTTCAAATCCGGAAGGCTCGGCGGGCGAAGCGACTGTGACCACGTGCCACGTAGCCCCAGTGTCTGGGTGGGTGCCCATCGAAGCGCGATTCGCGGCGAGGTGGCATGCCCGAAGTCGCTGTAGCTTTCGTAGCGGCCCGCGAGCGACAGTTCGAGCGATTCGAGACCCCTGCGGCGATTGTCCGGCCCCCACAGCGGAATGCGTGCTTCCGCAAACCCTGAATTCACCGCCCGGTCGAGGCGGCTCGTGACCGAGGGCTGCTGCGGCTGCGAGCGCGCTTCCGTGTGAAGAGAGAGCTTCCGCCCCTCGGCACCGAGGGTCAGCGTAACAGCGCCGCCCGGCAAACGCAGCAGCGGCCGGGTTGCGGCAACCTTGAGGGCGGCGACATCGGAACGCGTTCCGAAAAAACCTTCCGTGCGGAGTTTGGCCAGGGTGGACGGATTGGTATGAGTGCCATCGCCGAACGGGTTGAAAGCCGTCGCCGGGTCCGGGTCTGCGAGCGCGATGTCGAGTGCCGTGCGATCGAGCAGGTTCCCGAAGCGGAGTCGCTCGCGTTCGTAGCCGTAGTCGATGACCGATGTAATGTGCCAGGGAGCAAACGAATCCACATTCAGCCCTGCCGAAAAATATTGCGTGCGTACCGTGCCGTCTCCCACCACCGGGCCGAGGTCGTCAATGAAGTTGTAGCCGACGGTGACGGGCTGGTTGCCTCCCGTCGGGTTGACGTAAAACGGATTCGTGCGGGTGACCTGAATGTTGCCGGAGGCTGCCGCACCAGCACCCTGCACTTTCCTCTCGGTGACGAGCGCGTTCGTGAACAGATTGATGTTCGCCGATAGAGCGCTGCGCCACGATCCGAACAGGCTCACGTGCTGTTGCATCGGCAAGGCGTCGGCGCCTTCGGAGGCGTTCTGATAGTTGCGGCTGCCCGCCATGAGGCTGGCGGGATCCAGATGCGACCCGTCCTGCCCGGTGGGCAGCGCCCAGGTCTGCGTGCCGATGATCAGGGTGCCGGGGTTGGACTGCACGAGGTCGAAGTTGTCACCGCCGAATGGACGCAGATCGCTGTTCATCTGCGTGCGGCTCGAGGCCGGCAGCGAATCGCGCGAGTAGTACTCAACCGCGAGCAGGCCGTGCCCTGAGCCCGTCTCGCCGCCGACTAGCTGGGAGAGGTAGCGCTCACGGGGGGCGCCGCGCGTGGACGAACCGACGCGCGCTTCGGTCTGCCGCCCCACGAATGAATCCCGCAGCACGAAGTTCACCATGCCACCCACGGCATCTGCGCCGTATAGCGTGGAGGAACTCTCCGGCAGAATTTCTACACTCTGTATCGCTACGGAGGGCAGGTTGGAGATGTCGGTGAAGAGGCCTTCCGAGCCGCTGCCCGCGAGCCGCTGCCCATTCAGCAGCACCAGTGTGGAGCCAGCACCCAGGCCGCGCAGGTTGATGCCCATGCCGCGGCCGGTGTTGGACTGCGCTTCTGTGCCCAGGCGCGTGTCTTCACTGGGGCCGCCGCCGAAGATCTGAGGCAACGTGCGAACGATTCCCGAAACGGTGGCGGTCGGCGTTGCGTCGATTTCATCGCGCGTGACGTTGAGAACCGGCGACGCCACCGGGAACAGGTTCGTGCCGAAGATCTCGACCTCTTGCATGGCGGAGTTTGCGGCATGCGCCTCCGGCAATGGCGGTGGGTTACCTTCGCTTCGGTGCGAGTGCCGGGACTTGCCCGGCCCGGTTGCGCCCGCCGTCGCAAGCTCGGGCACGCTCAGCGCGACGATGCGATAGTCGATGAACTCGGCCCTGAGGCCGGTGCCCTCGATCATGACGTCCAGCGCTTCCGCGGGCGTCATGTTTCCGCTGACCGCGTGCGTCGTTCGGCCGGTAACCACTTCGAAGATGAACAGCACCTGCAGCCCCGACACCATGCTGTATTGGGTGAGCGTGGCGGAAGCATCGCCCGAGGGGATATCGAAGTCGGCGCTTTCGGCCGGCCCGCGCGCGCCGGCTGGCGCGGCAGACACCTGCCATGCGATCAGCACGAGAGACAACAGAGTCGTCATCGTGCGCCATCCGTGTGAACGCGCGTTCATCCGTGTGCCTGTCCTTGTCGTTCAGCATCCATGCTGAGTCGCTTTCCGGTCGTCAAACGTCAGCGAGTTCCGCTCACGTCACTTTGCCCCGCTCTCCAGTCGAATTACTTCGCCGCGGGCGCCGAGGTGATGCGCACGAATGGGATACGTGTGCTCGAGCGTGGTGGCGAAGCGCTCAGGCTCGGTTGCCTTGAAATTGCCTCCGATGCGCAGCCCGGCGAGCTTCGGGTCCGACACGAGCAGCTTGATGGAATTGTAGCGGTTGATCTCTGAGGCCACCTCACCCAGCGTCTGGCCGTGAAAGGCCAGATGCCCCGTGGTCCAGGACAGGCGGTCGCTTATGTCATCTGATGACAGTGACCTCGCGACGATGCGCCCGCTGCGCACGCGCGCGGTCATGCCGGCCGAAAGGGTGGAGTGCGCAGGTGGATTGATCGCAATGCGGCCTGCGGACACGAGGACATCTATGGATAACTCATCGCGAAGACGAACGGAGAACTCCGTGCCCACCGCGCGCACCACCGTGCCACTGGCTTTCACATCGAACGGGCGTTTCGCATTGTGAGCCACGGTGAACAGGGCTTCGCCGCGGACGAGTTCCAATTGCCGGCCCCGGGAGGTGTAGCGCACGTTCACGAGGCTGTTCGTGTTCAGCGCGACCACGCTGTTGTCGCTGAGGGTAACTTTGCGAACTTCGCCCAACGCAGTGGAGTAGGTCTCCAGCGGCGCCCGACCAGAAGTGGACCAAGCCACATAACCCACCAGTGCAATTGCTGCGAACGCCACCACCGTTGCAGCCGCGCGAAACGCGGGTGCGCGCAGGAACGAGCCGATTCGGGATTGCGGCTCTTCCGTTGTGTGATAGTCCTGCTCGTGCGAGCTGTAGCGCCTGGGATCGAGCAGATCGGGGTCTGCCTCGCCGTCCAGCGGCGCAAGTCCCCTCAGGCTATTCATGCGTACCCACGCAGCCGACAACCTCAGGAACGCCGCGCGGTGCCGCTGATTCTTTGCCAACCATGTATCGAGCGCTGCCCACTCGTCTGGTGTGCCACGCAGATCGATACGGGCGACCCACTCAGCGGCTTTTTCTTCTATCTGGTTTGCCGAGCCGCCGGGCGGCTCATGAGTTGTGATCATAGGTCTTCATGCGACGGCGCAGCCTTGCGAACATTCCGTTGTCCTGATGTGCGGTTCCAGGCGACTCGAACAGGGCCTGTGCACAACGCCGTGCGGCTTTCGTCAGGTGTTGCTCAACGGTGTTCTCCGAAATCTGCAACCGCTCCGCAATCTCCTTTTGACTGTATCCATAGACTTTTCGCAGAGTGAAGACTTGCCGGCAGCGGGCGGGGAGTAACTCCACGGCCGCTGCGAGCAGTGACAGCTCCTGGTGAGCATTCACGATTTCTTCGATCTGCGCCCCTTCGTCCAGCACATCGAGTGCTTCCATGTCCGCCACCAGCTCGATCGGAACGATTTGCCGGTGACGCAACCAGTCGAGCGCTACATTCCTGGCAACCGTGAGGCAGAACGCACGCATCGAACGGACGTTCGGCTGCGTGGTTGAACCGGCGACCAGTAATCGAGCGTAGGTTTCCTGCAACAACTCGTCGACATCCGAAGCGTTGCGCGTGTATCGGTAAAGACACGCGCGCAGGACACTTTCGAACTCGAGAGCATGGAGGAGAAAACGATCCTCTATTTTTGCCACGCGAGACCCCTGTGACTCGTCCCTCCCTCCTTGTCATGCGTCTGACTCGTTCCGCGTCAGCGGCAACCTTCCGTTGGTGCGAGAGGGATATTACTCGCAGTAACCGCGTAACGGAATTAGTCCTTGCATGCGACTACTCAACCATAGGGACATTTAAACAGTAGCCACGGTCGGCTCCTTGTCAGGGTCGAGAAGGTGACTGTGGTGAGACGCCCGCTGCAGGCCTCGGCCTGTGGCGGGCGTTTACACGTGTCGTTTCTATCCAACGAAGTGGGTCTGTTGCGGGTCTCCCAGACCCCCTTTTGACATCCACCTGTGCGGAAGTGCATCCCGAAGCATTTCGCACTGCACTAATATGATCCCCGACTAGAGTCGGTTGCCGCGGTCCTCGCGCACTGGCACGCCATTCAGCGGGGTAGTTCCATGTATTCGATTCTGGACGATGCGGCCGCTCGCGCGCGGGCCTACCTTGCCAGTCTTGGGGAGCGGTCTGTCGCGCCTACTGCGGACGCCGTCTCGGCGCTTTCGCAGCTCGATGTCCCTTTGCCTGCCGAGTCCGCTCGCGCCGGCGAAACCCTGGCGCTTCTCGATCGCATGGTTTCACCAGCAACCCTCGGTATCGCCGGTCCGCGTTTCTTCGGCTTCGTCATCGGCGGCTCGTTGCCGACGGCGCTCGCGGCGAACTGGCTCGCCGGTGCGTGGGATCAGAACGCAGCGTTGTATGCATCGACGCCGGGCGTAGCACGGCTCGAGCAGGTGGCTCTGCAATGGATGCTGGATTTGTTCGACTTGCCCGCTGGCACCGGTGGCGCATTCGTAACCGGCGCGACGGTTGCAAACTTTACGGCGCTCGCCGCCGCGCGTAACGCTGTGCTCGCGCGCGTGGGTTGGAACGTTGAAGCGGAAGGTTTGTTCGGCGCGCCGCCGATCACCATCCTCGCCGGAGACGAAGCGCACCCGACCGTGCTCAAGTCACTCGGCATGCTCGGGCTGGGTCGCGATCGCATCGTGCGTGTGCCGGTCGATGGCCAGGGTCGCATGCGGCACGATGCGCTTCCTGCGATCAGCGGTCCCACCATCCTGCTGCTACAGGCGGGCAATCTGAATACCGGCGCGTTCGATCCGTTCGACGACATCATCGGTCGCGTACGCGCGGCGGGCGCATGGGTTCACGTGGATGGTGCATTCGGGCTCTGGGCCAAGGCGGCCCCTGCGCTTCGGCATCTGGCGCAGGGCCTCGAAGCGGCGGATTCCTGGGCCACCGATGCGCACAAGTGGCTGAACGTTCCGTACGACAGCGGGCTTGCGTTCGTGCGCGATGCGAACACGTTGCGAGCGGCAATGGCTATCACCGCTGCCTATCTGCCTACTGACACAGCCGAGCGCAACCCGTCGGACTACACACCTGAGTTATCCCGCCGAGCGCGTGGCGTTGAGGTGTGGGCCGCGTTGCATTCGCTCGGGCGCGCAGGGCTCGCAGAACTGTTCGAGAGAAATTGCCGGCAGGCCGCGCGCTTTGCCGAGGGTTTCCGCGCTGCCGGGTACGGTGTGCTGAACGATGTGGTGCTGAACCAGGTGC
>JBDTUL010000274.1:0-8138 GCA_040007735.1 Gammaproteobacteria bacterium
CCGAAAAGATTGCGAGCGTCGTGAGGTCCGCGCGCGCGGCCTCGCGAGGCCTGGAAGAGTCCGCGCGCGCCAAGGAGAATGCCTCGTGATCGCTGCAGCCCCGAAGGTCGATCCCAAATATCTGCTCGCCGAAGAGCTCGCGGGGAAGTACCCCGACTCGCGCGGACGCTTCGGCCCGTACGGCGGCCGCTATGTGCCGGAAACGCTCATTCCCGCGCTCGAGCGGCTGGAGAGCGGCATCCGCGAGCATCTGCATAGTGCGGAATTTCAGTCCGAGTTCACACGTGAGCTCAAGTCATGGATCGGGCGCCCGACCGCGCTCACTTTCGCCGGGCGGCTGTCCGAGCGCTGGGGCGCGCAAATCTGGCTGAAGCGTGAAGATCTCGCGCACACCGGAGCGCACAAGATCAACAACGGCATAGGCCAGGCGCTGCTGGCAAAGAAGCTCGGCGCGAAGCGCATCGTTGCGGAGACTGGCGCAGGTCAGCACGGTGTCGCCAGTGCGGCGGCCTGTGCGCGTGTCGGCCTTCCTTGCACCGTGTACATGGGTGATGTGGACATGGAGCGCCAGGCTCCGAACGTCGGGCGCATGCGGTTGCTGGGTGCAACAGTGGTGCCGGTGACGAGTGGCGATCGCACCTTGCGCGCCGCCATAGATGAGGCGCTGCGCGATTGGGTAGCCGATCCGCTCGACACATACTATTTGCTCGGCTCAGCCATTGGGCCGCATCCCTATCCTTATCTGGTGCGTGAGCTGCAGTCAGTCATCGGTCGTGAGGCGCGTGCTCAGATGCTGGCTGAAGCCGGCGGTTTGCCGGATGCGCTCATTGCCTGCGTGGGTGGCGGCTCCAATGCCATCGGCATCTTTCACCCGTTCATCGGCGATGCATCGGTGCAGATCATCGGCATCGAAGCAGGCGGGCGCGGCTCGGGGCTCGGCCAGAACGCGGCAACGCTCATGCACGGCCGTCCCGGCGTACTACACGGCTGCTACACGATGCTGCTTCAGGATGAAGACGGGCAGATTCAGGAAACCCATTCGGTCTCCGCAGGTCTCGACTACCCCGGCGTGGGCCCCGAGCACGCGT
Organism: Gammaproteobacteria bacterium; assembly: GCA_040007735.1. Classification (GTDB taxonomy): domain Bacteria; phylum Pseudomonadota; class Gammaproteobacteria; order Steroidobacterales; family Steroidobacteraceae; genus JADGHX01. The sequence continues at coordinate 1,089 of JBDTUL010000274.1, forward strand.
TGCTGATGGCTGCGGGCCGCACACAATGTGAGACGGCAAGCGACGATGAATCACTGGCGGCTGTGAAGGAATGCTGCGAGTTCGAAGGCATCCTGCCGGCCATCGAAAGCGCGCACGCGCTCGCGGGGGCCAAGCGCTGGGCGAAGAAACATCCCGGCAAACGAATCCTCGTCGGGCTCTCGGGCCGCGGCGACAAGGACATGCCGACGCTTGCGACCACTCTCCTCGCCTCGGGAAAGCCATGAAGCCGCGCGACCGCATCAGCTCTGTCATTCGGGCCGCGGCGAGCGGTGGTGAGCCCGCCATCGTGGGGTTTCTCACCGCAGGCTTTCCACGCAAGGAGACGTTTCGAGACACTCTGCGCGCTGTTGCCTCGGGCGCGGATGTCGTGGAGGTCGGGGTGCCATTCACCGACCCCATGGCCGATGGCGTCACCATTCAGCGCTCGAGCCACGTGGCACTCGCGCAGGGCGTGAGCCTGCGCTGGATTCTCAGTGAGCTCACGGCGATGCCCAAAGTGGACGCGCCGATCCTGCTGATGAGCTATCTGAATCCGCTGCTGGCGTTCGGTCTCGAGAAGCTTTCGGCAGCCGCCGCACGCGCCAACGTTTCAGGCTTCATCGTGCCGGACCTGCCTTTCGACGAGAGCGATGACCTGCGGGCTGCGCTCGACACCGAGGCACTGGCGCTCGTGCAACTCGTCACTCCGGTGACGAAGCCTGAGCGATTGAAGCAGGTCTGCGAAGTCAGCCAGGGTTTCGTGTACGCGGTCACTATGACGGGCACGACCGGCAAGAGTGTGGTCGTGCCAGAGGATGTGCTCACTTACCTGGACCGGGTGCGGTCCACAGCGAAGGTGCCCGTCTGCGCAGGCTTCGGCATTCGCGGCCGGGAGCAGGTGGAGCGTTTGAGCGGGCATGTGGATGGAGTGATCGTCGGCTCAGCGCTGGTCGAAGTTCTGGAGAGGGGTGAAGACCCCGCCGCATGGCTTGGTAAGTTGAGACGGAGCAATCGGTGAAGGTTGTTCCCGACGAACTGGTCAAACAGCCGGATACAAGCAAAGGATCGCACTGGGGAATCGCAGCACTGCTGGCAGCGCTTGCGATGGTCAGCCCGTTTTCCATCGATACGTTCTACCCATCCTTTCCCGCGATTTCGCGTGAGTTCTCGCTCTCCGCATGGCAAATACAGCAGACCATCACGGTCTACATGCTGCCGTTCGCGCTCATGACGCTGGTGCAGGGGCCGCTGTCAGACGCTCTGGGGCGCAGGCCCGTGGTGCTGGTGGGACTGCTCGTCTACTCCTTCGCATCGGTCATGTGCGTGTTTGCACCCACGTTCGCACTACTGTTGCTGTTCCGAGCCCTTCAGGGGATGAGCGCAGGAGTGGGCATGTCGGTTGGCAGAGCCATCATTCGGGATCTGCACGAAGGGCCTCAGGCGCAGAAGCTCATGAGCACCATCACCATGATCTTCAGCATCGCCCCGGCGATTGCGCCCGTGCTGGGCGGCTGGATTCATGTGTGGCTGGGCTGGCGCTACGTATTCGGGTTCATGGTACTGCTCGGCGTTTCTCTGGCCACCATGAGCTATCTGCTGCTGCCCGAAACCCACCCGTTCGAACGTCGCTCGCGTATGGATGTGGGGGCGCTTTCGCGCACCGTGCTGAAGGTGGCGAGTACGCGCGAGTTCATGCTGTACGCATTGGCGCTGGGTGTGACGTTCTCCGCGATGATCACGTTCATAGGCGCGGCGCCAGCGATTGTGATGGGCCACTGGCACCTGGGCGAGACGCAGTTCGCCGCGCTGTTCGTGCCGATCATCTGCGGCATCCTGGGCGGCGCCTGGCTATCTGGACGGCTTGCGGGGAAAATCTCGGGCACGAAGCAGATCCAGATCGGCTATGCGCTGGCACTGACCGGTGGCGGGTTGTCGGTGCTTCTGCATGCAACGATTGCTGAGCCTCCGCTGCTACTTCAGCAGGTGCTGATCACTACGCTCGCCACGGGAGCGCAGATGATGATGCCGATCTATGCACTGCGTATGCTCGACCTGTTTCCGGAGTCGCGCGGCGCGGCGGCATCGGTGCAGTCGTGCGTGATGCTGGGTACGGGGGCTATTTTCATGGGCGCCATCGTGCCGGCGATCAGTTATTCGATGCTGACGTTGTCGGTGGGTGCGTTTGCGGCTGCTTTTGCGGGGTTTGTTATTTTTCTTCTGGCGTGGAAGAAAGACTGAAGCCTCAATCGCCGGGCGGCTCGGAGTCTGCACTTGCGAGGCGTCTGAGGGGCCGCCCTCTGCAGCCGCCCGGCGATTCAGGGCTCTGATTGCATGGCTTCGCCACGGGCCCATTGCATGGGCGCTAAGAGGGCTCACGACGGAGAAACCTGGTCATGAACTCATTCACAATCGCCAATCGCTTCTGCGGCCCGCCCCATTCATCCAATGGCGGCTATTTCTGCGGCCTCGTCGCGGCGCTGTCTCCGCAGACGCTCACCGTGCGCCTTATGAAGCCGCCACCACTCGACACGCCGCTGACCGTCGTCGAACTGGACGACGGCGCGCTCGCCATTCGCAACGGCGAAGACACTATCGGTCAGGCGCGCCCCGCCGTGCTCGAGCTCGACCCGCCGCTTCCGCCCAGCTACATCGAAACGCTGGACGCCTCCGTGAAGTACGCAGGCTTCACAGATCACCCTTATCCAACCTGCTTTGTCTGCGGCACGAGTCGTGCGCGTGGCGATGGCCTGCGCGTATTCGCTGGCCCCGTCGCCGGCCGCGAGATCGTCGCCGCTCCCTGGATTCCGGACGCCTCGCTCGACCAGGGCAACGGCAAGGTGCGCCCCGAATTCATGTGGGCCGCGCTGGACTGCCCCGGCTGCTTCGCCGCGAACAAATCCGGCCGCGGCACCTGGCTGCTCGGCGAATTCACCGCGCATGTCGACCGCCTGGTCCACATCGACGAGCCCTGCCGCGTGATCGGCTGGCACATATCCTCCCGCGGCCGCAAACACGAAGCCGGCACCGCCCTCTTCGACGAAGACGGCGAACTCTGCGCGCGCGCCAAGGCCGTGTGGATCGAGCCGGCCGCCCGACTCTGAAACATTTGGAGTTGATTGACGCTTAGCCGCCCGGCGATTGCGGGCTCTGGATCCGCTCGCCGCGAAGTGCAGCAGTGAGGTGCGCCCGCTGATTTGGCGGCGATCGCTGCCTTATTCGCAGCAGACGTCCACCGGTCCACGACAACCTAGTCGATGCCTGGTGTCACCACAGGAGCGGCGGCCGCCGGCGAATGTGAAACAGGGTTGAGCCGCAGCGTCCGCCAATGACCGTATTTGTAATACGCCACCGACATTACCGACGCCAACAGTGACGAAAGCGGAAAGCTCCACCAGATGGCGTCCGCCTGGAAGCGATCCAGCAGCAGATACGCCAACGGGAATCGAACGCCCAAAAGCGCAATCATCAGGATGATCAGGGGCGGATACACGGCACCCGTTGCGCGCACCACGCCGAATAGCACCATCGACACACCCAGCAGGACGAACGACCACGCGGCGATGTGATTCAGATGCACAGCCAGGCTCAGTGCCACCGAGCCTGCGGGCAGGAACAACCCAAGCGCCTGCACACTGAACAGCTCCAGCAGCAACACTACCGAACCAGTGAGCAGCACGCTGAACAACACGCCGACGCGCGCAATGGCGTTCACGCGATCCCACTTCTGCGCACCGACATTCTGGGCGGCCATGGACGACACGGCCATGCCCATGGCAAACGCCGGCATCTGGATGTACTGCCAGATCTGGAAGTTGGCGCCGAAGGCCGCCGTGGTATCCGTGCCGAAGCGATTGACGAGCGTGATCATCAGCACGCCACTCAGCGAGATTACGAACAGCTGCAGCCCCATCGGCACGCCTTTCACGACGAGCGTGCGCACCACCGCAAGATCTGGCTTCAGCAGCCCGAACTCGTGAGCCGCGATCCGCAAGGGATGTTTGACCCGATACAGGTGCGCGATGAGCCCGATCAGCGTGATCAGGTTGGCGAACGCCGTGGCCCACGCGGAGCCTGCGATGCCGAGCTTCGGAAACGGTCCCACGCCAAAGATGAGCAGCGGGTTCAGCACGATGTCGATGAGCACCGACACGATCAGGAAGAGGAAAGGCGTCTTCGAATCTCCGCCCCCGCGCAACACGCCAATGACGAACGCGTACATGTAGCTGAACGGCAGGCCGAGGAAGATGACGCGCATGTACGCCACGGCCAGAGGCAGGGAATCCGGCGGCGTCTTCATCGCCACCAGGATGGGCTCGCAGAAAATGAACCCTGCCGCGCACATGATCACAGACAGCACGGCGAAGAACGTGGCGCTGGTGCCGACGACGCGCTTCGCATCGTCCACTCGTTTGCCGCCGAGGTACACGCCCACCAGGATGGTCGACGCCATCGACAGCCCGAACACACCACCGAGCAGCAGGAACAGCACGCTGTTCGCATTCGACGTGGCCGTGAGCGCCGCTTCACCGAGGAACCGGCCGACCCAGATTGAATTCACCGAAGCATTGAGGGACTGCAGCACGTTGCCGTACAGAATCGGCAGTGCGAACAACAGGAGTCCACGGCTGATGGACCCCTCGGTGAGGGATGGGCGTTGCATCGGGAGGCGCGGGAGGCTAGCAGTGAGTCGTGAGCCCGTCCACAAACCGCGGCCCGATTATCCGGGATTCAGCGCCGCCACGCGGTCACGAGCCATCCTATCCCGAGCGCGGTAATGCACAGCCCCGGCCACAGCGGTGCGCGATCGGCAATGAGCCAGAACAGGCCGCCAAGCAGGATAACCGCGCCAATAGTCACGGCATCCCGCCGCCGGTTCGAGGCGCGAAGCGCGGCCTTGAGCCCTTCCATCTCAGGTGATTCGATTTGCAGGCGGAGCGTGCCGTGCTGGGCACGCTGCACACCCTGCGCGAGCAACGCCGGCAGCACGCGAGCCGCTTCAATGAGCTCGGGCCATTGCTTGCGCAGGCTCGAGAACACGCTGCGCACGCTCACGCGATCGCGCATCCACTGCCTGAGAATGGGGCTCGCGGTGTTCCAGATATCCAGGTCCGGGTAGAGATCGCGTCCCAACCCTTCGATGTTGAGCAGCGTCTTCTGCAGCAGGATGAGCTGCGGCTGCACTTCCATGTTGAAGCGTCGCGAAATATCGAACAGCCGCAGCAGGATCGTGCCGAAGGAAATCTCCTTCAGCGGCTTGTCGAAGATGGGCTCGCAGACCGTGCGAATGGCGGATTCCATTTCGTCCACGCGCGTGTTGGCGGGCACCCAGCCCGATTCGACATGCAGAACGGCAACTCGCCGATAGTCGCGGTCGAACACGGCAAGGAAATTCTCGGCGAGATAGTGCTGGTCCCGCGGGTCGAGCGTGCCGACGATGCCGAAATCCACCGCCGCATAGCGCGGATTCTTCGGATCCCCGATGAGCACGAAGATGTTGCCCGGGTGCATGTCCGCGTGGAAGAAGTTGTGCCTGAACACCTGCGTGAAGAAGATCTCCACGCCGTTCTTCGCAAGCTTCGGGATGTCGGTGCCGGCCGCGACCAGCGTTGCCATGTCGCTGATCGGCACGCCGTGGATGCGCTCCATCACCATGGCGTCTACGCGGCAGTAGTCCCAGTAAATCTCAGGGACGTAGAGCAGCGGCGAGCCGATGAAGTTGCGCCGGAGCTGTGCGGCGTTCGCCGCCTCACGCATCAGATCCAGCTCATCGAGAATGGTTTTCTCGTATTCGCCAACGATCTCGACGGGCCGCAGCCGGCGCGCGTCCGGCCAGTAGCGCTGCGCGAGATCCGCCAGGGCATACAGCACTTCGAGATCTCGCTGAATCACCTCGCGCATGCCCGGGCGAAGCACCTTGACGATGACTTCCTTGCCATCCGGGAGCTTCGCGACATGCACCTGTGCGATAGATGCCGCAGCCAGCGGCTCATCGCTGAACTCCGCAAACACCTCAGAGACTGGTTTGCCGTACGCTCGCTCGACACTCGCGCGCGCAACGGCGCCAGGAAACGGCGGCACGCGATCCTGAAGTTTCGCGAGCTCGTTGGCGATGTCGTCGGGCAGCAGGTCGCGGCGCGTGGATACCGCTTGCCCGAACTTCACGAAGATCGGACCGAGCTCTTCCAGCGCGAGCCGCAGTCGATCGGCACGGCCGGCGCTGCTGCGCCGCGCCAGCCACAGGCCGGGCGACAGCAGGAACACGAAGCGCAGCGGCCTATATAGATGAGTGGCCCGGACGAAGTCGTCGAGCCCGTGGCGCAGCAATACACGCTGGATTTCCAGCATCCGGGCGAGGACGCGCAGCTTCATGGTTGGGGCTTGAGCTTCCGCGTGAGCAACTCCACCCGCGCATCCAGCCGATCGACGTTTTCGCGCAAGACATCCACACCTTTTAGAAACTGATCGGCTTCGGCGCGCGGCACCAGGTGCTGCCGTTCGTGCGCGAAATATTCGGCAACGTTTCGCACCGAGGTCTCGGCGGCCTTCTGCGTCCAGCCGAACGCGGCACGCGCGAATCGGCCGATCTGGTGTGCCGGCACGTCGCCAATCGCCTGCGACAGCTCTTCTTCCATATCGGGTCGCAACAGCATTGCGAGCTCGCGAAACTTCTGCGCCAGCTCCGCGTCACCGCGAATCTGTACGTCGCCGCGCTGGAGCACGGCGTCCGGCGATTCGCCGGCGAGTGCCATCAGGCTGAGAGGGCCACCGACAATTTCTGCTTCCGCGGCGGCCGACGCATCGCGCGTGATGCGAAGTGTCTCGCCTGTGGATTCGACCAGCAGCCTCGTGAAGCCACTGATATCCACTGCGACTTTCTGACCTTCGAGCTCTTTGCAAAGCTGTCGCGCGCGCGGCGAGCGCGGGAGCCCGCGATTCAGCACATTCTCGATGGTGGACGTCAGCATCGTGCGGCGTGGTCAGGAGCCTGTCCGAGTAATGGGCACCGTCGCGAGGGCGACCCACATCGAGCAGGTTTCGGCGATCGTTTCG
>JBDTUL010000275.1:0-8079 GCA_040007735.1 Gammaproteobacteria bacterium
ACCGTGCTATCGAGCGCGCGCCAGCAACCCCAGGCTGACCGAAGCCAACAACGCCGTCGGCAACCACGCGAGAATCACCGGGTTGAAATCGAACACCAGCGTCCCGCTTTCGATCAGCCGCTGCAGCAGGAAGAACCCGATTCCAAGCAGCAACCCGATGGCGACGCGCGCACCCGACCCGGCCGAGCGCAGCGAGCCCAACACGAACGGCACGGGCAGCAGCACAGCGAACGCAATGGCAACCGTGCGCGCAATGCGTGACCAGAACGCAAACACGTAAGGCTTCGAGTCCAGCGCATTCACCCGGTAGTAGCGAATGATGCGCCAGAGCGTACTGATCTGCATCTCGTGCGGATCGTCCACGGCCAGGCCCAGAAATCCCGCACTTACGCTGGACTCCAGTTTTCGCTCGCCGGCCGGCCGCGTCAGCACGCGGTCGTTCGCGAAGCGCGATTCCGCGTAGGCCCGCAGCAGCCACTCACTGCTCGAGCCAGCGGTAGCACCCATCGCATGACCGACGGCGCGCAGCCGATGGTCCGGTGAAATTTCGAAAACCGTCATGCCGCCGAACTGCCCCTCGCCCGTCTGGCGAGCTGCATTCAGAATGAGGTTCCCGTCCCTCACCCACGCGCCACCGCCCCCACCAAACGTTACGTCCGCGAACTTGCTGAACGCTTTCTGCTGCTTGGCGGCCTGCTGGAGCTGAGGAGCGATGAACTCACCCAGGCCCACCGCCAGCACGATCAATATCAACGCCGCAAACTGCGCCGACAAGGCGATGCGAACCGGCGAGATGCCCGTAGCACGAATAACCGTGATCTCGCTGCCACGAGCAATGGAGCCCAGCGCCATCAGAGACCCGATGAGCGATGCGATGGGCAGCAGCTGCCACGCCTGTTCCGGCAGGTTCATGAGCACGTAGAACAGCGCATCCATCGCCGTATAGCTGCCCACGCCAATGTCATCCTGCTGGCCGATGAACAGGAACAGTGCCCCGAGCGCCATCAGCAAAGCCATCCACAACCCGACGCCACCGAGAATGGTAGTGACGATGTACCGGTCGAGAATCTTCATGCGGGCACCGGGTGGCCAGCGGGAGGGCGATAGCGAATGCGCGCGATGATCTGCGGGCCGGAGATGAACCCGAACGCGAGCACCAGTACGACGATGTGCACCCACCAGAGCCCGACATACTCGGGCAGCGTTCCCCGGGCGATCCACACCTTGCCGGCCGATAAAAAGGTGGTGTAGACGAAATAGATGAGGATTGCCTGAAGCAGCCGGGCGTACCGCCCCTCGCGCGGCCGCAGGCGACTGAGCGGCACCGCCAGCAGCGTGAGCACCACGCACATCACGGGCATCGCTACACGCCAGTGCAGCTCGGCTCGCTTCTGGCGATCCTCGGAGTGAAGCAGTGCCGAGGTGGGCTCCGCTTCCAGCGCCGTGATGGCATCCGACAGCTTCGGCACTTCGACCGGAATGGTGTTTTCCGAGAACCGCATGATGCGGAACTTCGGGCTGCCCGGAATGCCTTCGAACCGCTCACCGTCATACAGCGTGATGGTGTGGGTCATGCCATCCCCTCCCACGGAATGCCGGGCACGCTGGGCGAGCGCAACTTCCACCGAGCCTTCTCGATCCCGCTCGACAAAGACGTTAGTCAGCGTGCCATCAGGCTCCGCCCCCTCGGCATAGACCACCACGTCACTGCCACCAAAGGTGCGAAACCGGCCGGGCACCACCGGCGCGAACTGCCCGGCCTGCAAGGCGGCATTGCGCAGCGACAGCGACTTCGCGATGGAACCGGGCGCGAGAGACAACGTGAGCCAGGCCATGATTGCAGTGACAAAGGCCGCGAGCAGCCCCACCGGGATATACGTTGTCGACGGCCCGACCCCGCACGCCAGTGCGGCCGCCATTTCGCTGTCGTGATAGAGGCGGCCGAACGCCAGCACCACGCCCAGCAACAGCCCGATTGGCATGAGGACGGTGAGGTTCTGGAGGGCACCCAGCCAGATGAGCTCCAGCACCACCGACTGCGGATACTGGTTCTCGGCGGCGCGCTGAAGCACGCGGGCCAGCTGGTTCGTGAGCAGGATGACGAGCAGCACCGCCGTCGCGGCCAGCCAGGTGAGCACCACTTCCCTGAGGATGTATCGATCTAGAATCCGCCGCAAAGCGCTGTTCCGACCTTTGACGACCCGGCAAAGCCGGCTGACGCCCGTTGAGTTACACTTCGGCACCCCGGGCCGCGATGCGCGACTCGCATTTGCCGTGTGAACGAGCAGGTACGAGCGCTGCGGGTACGTTAAATCAGACCGGTCCGCGCCTCAACGTTCATTCGCGCTGCCCCGGACGCCTTTTGCCCTTGCAGGAGAATAAGAATGCAGTTTGATGTCTGGACCAAAGGACTGGTAACGCTTGAGACCGAGTGTCTCGTGGTCGGAATCTTCGATGAAGCGGAGCTGACGGAAGAGGCTCAGGCTGTCGACAGCGCCTCCGGCGGCAAACTCGCAAAGCTCCTGTCGCGGGGGGATTTCCCCGGCCGGACCGGTGAGACGCTGCTCGCGCCCGAATTCGCAGGCATCAAGGCCGCCCGGCTGCTGCTCGTGGGCCTGGGGGCGAAGAAGAATTTCAGCCGCAAGGTGTTCCGCAAGGCCCTCGGCAGCGCCATGGCGGCCCTGGGCCGCACCCGCATCGCGAGCGCCGCCATCGCGGTCGCCCGCCCCTCCTTCAAGGACCTGGACGATTACTACTTCGGCCGTGTCATCGCCGAAGTGGCGGTGAACTCTCAGTACCGGGTCAACGATCTCAAGACGGCCAAGAAGCCCAAGCCGCCGGCCCTTGCGGAAATCACCGTCGGTCCGGTGCGCGGCACGGGCGCCACCGCCGCCAAGCGCGGCCTCGCGCACGGCGCCGCCGTCGCCGCCGCCGCCAAGGTGCAGCGAGACCTGGCCAACCTGCCGCCGAACGTCTGCACCCCGACCTATCTGGCGGACCAGGCGAAGGCGCTCGCCAAATCCCATTCGTCCGTGAAAGTCACGGTGCTGGACGAAGCCGGCATCCGCAAAGAGAAGATGGGCTGCTTCCTCGCCGTCACCCAGGGCAGCGCCGAGCCGCCGCGCTTCATCGTCATCGACTACAAGGGCCCCAAGGCGCCGAAGGCGCCGGTCGTGCTCGTCGGCAAGGGCATCACGTTCGACACGGGCGGCATCTCGCTGAAAGACCCGCCGGCGATGGACGAGATGAAATACGACATGAGCGGGTCCGCTGCGGTCATCGCGGCGCTCACGCTGGCCGCGGAGCTGCGCCTGCCGCTGAACGTGGTGGGGCTGATCGCGGCGTGCGAAAACATGCCCGGCAGCCGCGCGGTAAAGCCCGGAGACATCGTCACCAGTGCCTCGGGTCAGACTGTCGAAATCCTGAACACGGACGCCGAGGGCCGCCTCGTGCTCTGCGATGCGCTTCATTACGCGCGCCGCTACGAGCCCGCCGCCATCGTGGACATCGCCACGCTCACGGGTGCGTGCGTCGTGGCGCTGGGTTCACACCACGCGGGCTGCATGTCGAACGACGATGCGCTCGCGCGGGAGCTGGTGGATGCCGGCCTGCGCGCCGACGATCGCTGCTGGCAGCTGCCGCTCACCGAAGAATACGGGGAGCAGCTCAAGAGCAACTTCGCGGACTTCGCGAACATCGGCGGGCGCGAAGGCGGAGCCATCACGGCGGCCGCGTTCCTGGCGAAGTTCACCATCGGGCTGAAGTGGGCGCATCTCGACGTGGCCGGCACGGCCTACGTGGGCGGCGCCGCCAAGGGCAGCACCGGCCGGCCGACGCCGCTGCTCTCGGACTTCCTCATTCATCGCGCCGGGCGTTAGCGCCTTCCCGCGTGAACGAGCCGGCCCCGCGAGTCGATTTCTACGTGCTCGAAGACGTATCGGCTCGCGGCCGCCTGCGCACGGCCGCGCGAGTGGTCGAGAAAGCCTATCTTTCCGGCCAAACGGTGCTGGTCTGGCATACCGAGCCTGAGGAACTGCGCGAGTTCGACGAGTTGCTCTGGACGTTCAGCGACGGCAGCTTCGTGCCGCACGAAGCGCTCGCGGCCGAGGAATTCGGCGCGGCGCCGGTGTTACTGAGCGCCGGAACGGCGCCGAATGGTCCGGTGGACGTGCTGGTGAATCTCGCGCCGGAGGTGCCGGCCTGTGTGGCCTCGGCTCAGCGGGTAGCCGAGTTCATCGATGGCGATCCGGATCGGCGGCAGGCCGGCCGCGCCCGCTTCCGGGCGTACAAGGATCGCGGGCTCACACCCACCACGCACAACCTGAAGAGCGACTCGGTCGGCGGGTGACCTGCCGTCGGCGATGACCTGCGGTCGGCGGCTGACCCACGCGTCGCCGATTGGCGAAAGCGAATCGGCCGCGCGAATCTGCGACCCGCGTCCCGTTGCGCAATCCCGGGTGATCTTCCGCCGGAAACGGCCGGCCGGGCGGTGGCGACTGTCTGGCTATAATCCAACGCATTCCGACACGGTGAGCGATTGATGGACAAGGTTTACGCGCCGCAAGACCTCGAGCGGCGAATCTACGAGCGCTGGGAAACCAACGGGTGGTTCGCACCCCGGGGCGAAGGCGCTCCCTACTCCATCGCCATTCCGCCGCCGAATGTCACCGGCACGCTGCACATGGGGCACGCGTTCCAGCACACGCTCATGGACATGCTGACGCGTTACCACCGCATGCGCGGCGACGACACGCTCTGGCAGCCCGGCACCGACCACGCCGGCATCGCCACCCAGATGGTGGTGGAGCGCCAGCTCAACGCCGAAGGCAAGAAACGCACCGACCTCACGCGCGAAGCGTTCATCGAGCGCGTGTGGAAGTGGAAAGAGCAGTCGGGCGGCACCATCACCGGCCAGATGCGCCGGCTCGGCGAGTCGGTGGACTGGTCGCGCGACCGCTTCACCATGGACCCCGGCCTCTCGAAGGCCGTGATCGAGACTTTCGTCCGCCTGCATGCGGAAGGGCTCATCTATCGCGGCAAGCGACTGGTCAATTGGGACCCGGTGTTGCTCACCGCCGTGTCTGACCTGGAAGTCGAGAACAGCGAGGAAGACGGCAGCCTCTGGCACCTTCGCTATCCCCTGGCCGATGGCTCCGGGCATATGGTGGTTGCCACCACGCGCCCCGAAACCATGCTGGGCGACACCGCCGTTGCCGTGAACCCGGAAGACGAGCGGTATCGTCATCTCATTGGCAAACAGATTCGCCTGCCACTGTCGGACCGGCTCATTCCTATCATTGGGGATAGTTACGCGGACCCCGCCTTCGGCTCCGGCTGTGTGAAGATCACGCCCGCGCACGACTTCAACGATTACGAGATCGGGCAGCGGCACTCGCGGGCTTCCATCAATGTGTTCACGCCGCGCGCGGCGATGAACGAAAACGTGCCCGAGCGCTTCCGCGGGCTCGACCGGTTCGTCGCTCGCAAGAAGATAATCGCTGAGCTGGAAGCCGCAGGCCTGCTGGACCACGTAGACAAGCATCGCCTCGTCGTTCCGCGCGGTGACCGCAGTGGCGCGGTGCTCGAGCCTTATCTCACCGACCAGTGGTACGTGAAGATTGCGCCACTCGCCGCCCCAGCCATCGCCGCGGTGGAAGACGGCCGCACGCGCTTCGTGCCGGAAAACTGGTCGAAGACCTATTTCGAATGGATGCGGAACATCAAGGACTGGTGCGTCAGCCGCCAGCTCTGGTGGGGCCATCGCATTCCCGCCTGGTACGACGAGAGCGGCAACGTCTACGTGGGGCACGACGAAGCCGAAGTGCGAGCCAAGCACAAACTTCCTGCAAGCCTCGCCCTGAAGCAGGACGAAGACGTGCTCGACACGTGGTTCTCCTCTGCCCTGTGGCCGTTCTCGACGCTTGGCTGGCCCGACAAGACGCCGGAGCTTGCGAAGTTCTATCCCACCAGCGTGCTGATCACGGGCTTCGACATCATCTTCTTCTGGGTCGCGCGCATGATGATGTTCGGCCTCAAGTTCATGGGCGACGTGCCGTTCCGCGAGGTCTATATCACCGGCCTCATCCGCGATGAGAACGGCGACAAGATGTCGAAGTCGAAAGGCAACGTCATCGACCCGCTCGATATCGTGGATGGCATCGAGCTCGAGCCGCTGGTGGCCAAGCGCACCACCGGGCTGATGCAGCCGCAGCTCGCGCCCACCATCGAGAAGAACACGCGGAAGCAGTTCCCAGGCGGCATCGCGCCGTACGGTACGGATGCTCTGCGCTTCACGTTCGCAGCGCTCGCTTCGCCGAGCCGTGACATTCGCTTCGACCTCGGCCGCGTCGCGGGCTATCGCAACTTCTGTAACAAGCTGTGGAATGCCGCGCGCTACGTCACGATGGTGTTGGGAGACGACGCACCCAGTGCCGCAGCCGCTCCCGCCAGTGCGAACGTCGAGCTTTCCGTGGCGGACCGCTGGATTCGCTCGCGCTTCGGCCAGATGCTGGACCAGGTGGATGCCGCGCTTCGCGACTATCGTTTCGATTTCGCCGCCACGGCATTGTATGAATTCACCTGGTACGAGTTCTGCGACTGGTACCTCGAGCTCACCAAGCCGGTGCTCCAATCCGATTCGTCTGCCGCGGAAGCGAAGCTCGGCACGCGGCAAACGCTTGCGCAGATTCTCGAAGCCCTGCAGCGCGCATTGCATCCGTTGATGCCGTTCATCACTGAGGAAATCTGGCAGCGAGCCGCGCCGCTTGCGGGCCGCAGCGGCGAAACGGTAATGCTCCAGCCCTACCCGCTCGCCAAAGATTTTCCGCGGGATGCGGAGGCGGAACGCGAAGTCGAGTGGATTCGCAACGTGGTGCTCGCTTGCCGGCAGATTCGCAGCGGCATGGATGTGGCGCCGTCGAAGCAGGTGCCAGTGCTGCTGCAGAACGTCTCCCCGCAGGATCTCGACAGGTCGCATCAGCACGTGGCGTTTTTGAAGCGCCTCGCGGGTCTCGAGAGCATAACAGTGCTGGAAGCCGGTGCCACTCCACCGCAGTCCTCCACCGCATTGGTGGGCGAGCTCGCCATTCTCGTGCCCATGGCGGGGTTGATCGACGCCAAGGCTGAAATCGAACGGCTCGGAAAGCTCATCGCCAAAACGCAGAGCGACCTGGGCAAGACGCAGGCGAAACTGACGAACGAGAACTTCGTGCGCAACGCGCCGCCGGCCGTGGTCACGCAGGAGCGTGATCGCACTGTGGAATTCGAACGCACCATCGCAAGCCTGGAAGCGCAGCTCGCCCGCGTGCACAGCCTGGGGAACGCTCAGTGACCGCGGGACCGGCAGCTCTCAAAGCTGCGCTCGACACGCTGGAGAAAGTGATCCTCGGCAAGCCGGACCAGATTCGGCTTTGCTTTGCGTGCCTGCTGGCGCGGGGCCATCTGCTCATCGAAGACGTGCCGGGCGTCGGCAAGACCACGCTGGCGCATGCACTGGCCCATGTTCTCGGCCTGGCCTGGCACCGCGTGCAATTCACCAGCGACCTGCTGCCGGCAGACATCATCGGCGTGTCGGTGTTCGACCGCGCGAGCCAGCAGTTTCATTTCCGGCAGGGGCCCATCTTCACGCAGCTGCTGCTCGCGGATGAAGTGAATCGCGCCAGCCCACGAACTCAAAGCGCGCTGCTGGAAGCGATGGAAGAGCGGCAGGTCAGTGCGGACGTCACTACGTATCGGTTGCCCGAACCTTTCTTCGTCGTGGCAACCCAGAACCCGCACGAACAGCTTGGCACGTTCGCGCTGCCCGAATCGCAGCTCGACCGGTTTCTCATGCGCGTAACGCTGGGTTACCCGGATGCCGCCCACGAGCGGGAACTCATGCGCAGTGGCGAGCGTCGCGATCTGTTGCTGAACATTCCTCCGGCGCTGAATCCGGAAGGCGTCATTCAACTTCAGACCGCCGTGCGCGGCGTGCACGTTTCGGAGGCCCTGCTCGACTACGCGCAGACGCTGGTCGCTCGCACTCGTCAGCGCACGGATTTGAAACTCGGGCTTTCGCCGCGAGCCGGCCAGGGATTGATT
>JBDTUL010000276.1:0-8069 GCA_040007735.1 Gammaproteobacteria bacterium
CGGAGTCTTCTATTACGACTACGACGGCTACCAGGATTACGACACGATCAATATCTCACAGGTGATTCGGAACAAAGACGCGTCGGTTCGCGGCGGAGAGCTGGAAATTTCCTCCTCGCCCCTGGACGGACTGCTGGTTTCGCTGGGCGTATCTGCACTGGACGCGACGGTGAAAGACGTGGCGCTGCCTTCCGGGCGCATTGCCGATCGGGAGATGCCGCAGGCGCCGTCGCTCAGCGTCACGGGTCTGTTGCGCAAGGAGTGGCAGGTCGCCCGCGGGTACCTCGCGATTCAAGGCGACTTCAAATATGCGGGCGAGCGC
This sequence comes from Gammaproteobacteria bacterium, assembly GCA_040007735.1. Lineage (GTDB taxonomy): Bacteria > Pseudomonadota > Gammaproteobacteria > Steroidobacterales > Steroidobacteraceae > JADGHX01. Next base: position 323 of record JBDTUL010000276.1, read on the forward strand.
TACTTCAGGAGCATCAATCACCCCGCGTATCGCGAAGGCGCGTACACAGTGGGCAATGCCCGTGTGAGTTTCGGCCCCGCGAGCCGGCGCTGGGAGATAGCGGCATTCGCCAAGAATGTCACCGATACGACGTATCGAGTGTTCGGCTACGAAGATCTTGGCGTGAACGGTGTGATCAACGACAACTATGGCCCGCCCCGCTGGATGGGCATCGTCGGTTCGCTCAAGTGGTGATTGCCGCGGGAGATTGCACGATGAGCCTGGCTGATAAAACGACGACTGGCATGAAGGCAGATCCCGAGACGGAGCAGGCCATCGCGAGAGCCAACAGGCAGGCCGAGGCGCTTTTCGCGCAAGGCGAAATGAATGAGGTCGCGAAGGCCTACTACACGGAAGACAGTTGCTACGTAACGCCGGACCAGAAGATCCTGCGCGGTCGTGCCGCCATTGCCGAGTTCCTGACGGAGGTGAGCCGCTCGGTCGGCGCAACGAGGCTGCGGCTCGAACCATTGATCACGTGCTCTTCGTTCCCGCACGGCGGGTACGCGTATCAGGTCGGTAACGGCATTCTGGTTCGTAGCGACGGACAGGAGATCGGCACTCACTACCTGTGCATCTTCCGCAAGGTCGGCCAGGAGTGGTTCTGCGAGACAGACATGAGCAACTTCGGCTTGCTCCCTGGATAATCCACCGCAAGGTGTCATGGCGTCGTGAGAAAAGTCGGCGTGTGTGATGATCGCGCGATCCGCGAAACAAACGCCGCGCTGCTGGATTGCAAGAGCGTCCACGAGCTGACGACCGTCGGTATGCGCAAAGTCGAGTGGCTGCTCGGCGCGGACAGCAGCTGTGTTGCCCTCACATATCTTGCCGATTCCGCTCAACCGCTGCATCGCCTCAGCGGCTTCGGGCGTGTGAGCACGCAGGAGATGCTGGATTGTTCCGCTCGTTGTCGGCAGTGCGATCCCGTTCTGCGAGCGTTGCTGTCGAGCCCCTGGGATGTCAACGAGACGCTCGTGACGCTCGAGAAGCTCGTGTCCATGCGAAGCTACTTGTCCACCGAGTTCTACAATGAGTTTCTGAGGCCACGCGGCATTTACTATATTCTCGGAATCTCCGTCGCCGTGAACAGTGACACGCGTACTCTGATGTGCCTGCATCTGCCAGCCAGCGCTGCGCCGGGCTTTGGCCAGCGTCATATCGATGTCGTTACGGCCACTCTCTCGAGCATCGCTGCTGCGTTCGCTGCCGCCATGCTGAGAGAAGTCATTGCAGATCGTGATGCCGCGATTCACGCTCTGTGCCGCATGGGGCCACGCAGCGGCGTCCTCCTGCTCGATAACGCTTTGCGCGTAGTGATGGCCGATGAGGCTGCGCGCGGATATCTGCGGATGATGCATTGTGAGGAGGGCTCCCGCAGGGTAGCGGAACTCGCGTTACCCCCTCGTCACAAACTCCGCTTACAGACCCTCACGAACGCCTGGAACGGGCGCGCAGGGCATCGAGTCATAAACCCGAGCGAAACAGGGCGGCATCAACGAATACCGCGTTTTACCGTCACGATGCTCGACCGCAACGCCGGGAGGGCGAAGTATCTCCTGTCCTTCGAGCATGAGATGCCATCCGAAAGGCGCTTTTTGCGGGAGCGGGGTCGGCCTTTGAGCGCCCGGGAAGCGCAGCTGGCGGAACTCGCCGCGCGGGGCATGACGAACAACGCAATCGCCGGTCGATTGCAACTGAGTATCCGCACTGTCGAGAACCATTTGCGCCAGATCTATCGAAAGCTGGAGGTGCCGAACCGGACGGCGCTGGCGCACCTGCTCGCTGTCTCAGTCGCAGCCGGCTCATCAGGGGCCGAAACCGGCGCATGAAGCGGCAGCAGGCCGTCAGCGTATCGCGCGAGCACAGCGGCCTGTTCCTCGGCGGGCAGCGTGTCTATTCCTCGGCCGGCAGCGGGCCTAGTCCTCGGCGGGCAGCGGCAGAATGGCGTATTCGTGCGTGATCGAGCGGCCCAGCATCGGGTCGTGCAACTCGAGAGTCATGCGCTCGGCGAATGCAATGCCACCGTTTACGGGTGTCTGCCGCGGCGGGCTGACTCCCAGCTCTTGCAGCTCGCGGATATGATTTTGCACGGCTTTGGCGTCCCGACCCGTCCAGCCGGCGATGACCAGTTCGGTGATACTCAGCTCAATGGCGCGCGACCCTCCTATCGATTGCTCGATGAGTGCGAGGGTATGCCCGACGTTCACTTCGCAGTCTCGTCGAAGTAGTGCACTTCCAGCAGCAGGCATCCTTTGACAGACTTGAAGGGACCATGAAAGACGCCCGGTGGGCGGCAAGCATAAGTGGGTGGTGCAAACGGTTCCCCACCGTTCCCATTCTCGTCGTTGCCGACGATGAGGTCGCCGCTTACGAGGTAAACCTCTTCCCAGTAAGTGTGGATGAACGGCGCCGTAGTGAACACACCTGGCTGAAACCGCAGCAGGCGCGTACGCGTGCCCTTGCGGGAGCGTTCATCGAGTGCCCCGGAGAGAATCTTCTGTTCCATACCTTGCGGGTAACCTTCGGGCACTTCCCAGCCACTGGCAAGATCTACGGGAGCGAACTCGATGTGGGACTTATTGATGGACATGGCGATCTCCGGTGTTGGCGGCGAGTTCTTCGTCGAGTGAATAGCTGGCGAGGAACCCGTCGAGCAGCGCGCTCGAGGAAGTCCAGTCATAGCAGCGGAACGAATGCCCACGAGTGACGAATGTGGCGCCCGCGTAGAACATCTCGTATTGGGTGTGCCGCGAGCCATATTCAGATCCGACGACGTCCCACGCGAGCTTGTAGAACTTCACGCGGTCCTCGGCGTTGGCTGCAGGGCTCTGCTGGGTCTTTTGAATGAGCGAGCGCAACTCCGCGTTGGCGAAATCTGCGATGGATGAGGGCAGCATGATCATGCCGCCGCCAGCGAGCTCGCGCAGCGCGTCGACGAACCGCGGGTACATCTGTTGCGTGAGCACCTGCGCGGCATAGAGCATGTGCCGGTCGGGAACGAAGTACGCTCCCTGCATGCATCCTCGCGCTTCCATGGCAAGCACGAGGCCTTCGACCATAGCGGCCTCCGCAGCAAGCTGGCCAAGCGTTTCGCGCACCTGTGGAAACTGAATAATCCCATTCATCGTAGCGATGCGATGGGCAATGCCTGCGAGAAAGCGCAGCTTCACCATGAGGCGGATTTGTGCCTGGTAGTTCTGCAGAATGTGGCCTGGCGTGGCATGGAACTGCTTCTGGCACATGGCGAGGTCGCCCGCGACAAACACGCGTTCCCACGGCACTTTCACGTCATCGAAATAGATGAGCGAGTCGTTTTCGTCGTAACGCGATGAGAACGGGTTGTCGAAGACACTGCGTGCTGCCTGCTCGTAGGACTTGCGCGAAAGGATCGTCACGCCGGGCGCATTGAGTGGTATCGCGAAGGACACCGCGTATCTCTCATCACCCGGCTGCAGTGGCTGAATGCACGTGACCAGCACTTCGTTGGCCATGATGGCGCCGGTCCCGAGCATCTTGGCGCCGCGAATCGTGATGCCGCGGGCGTCGCGATCCACGATACCAGCGGTGAGGAAGGGGTCGGCCTGCTGCCCTGTAGCCTTCGAGCGGTCCGCCTGTGGGTTGATGATCACATAGGTGAGATAGATGTCGTTGTCGCGCGCGTAACGGTAATAATCTGCGAGCGCACCGGCGCGCTGCGGGTCGTACTGCTGGAATATCTCCAGGCCCATGTACATGCCGGTGATGCACGAGGCGACGTGATCGGGCGAGCGGCCCAAAAAGCCTGCGTGCAACAGCGCCCACGCCGTCATGGCTTCGCGGCGCTCCTTCAATTCCTCGCGACTGCGCGGAAGCTGCCACATGCGGTTCGCGAGCGTGCCGCTCTCGGGCGCCTCGAATGTCATCAGAGTGCGGTTGGCAGGGTCGCTCTGGAAATCGTACAAACGACACACCGATGCGACCGATCGTTCGAACGCCGTGTGACGCGTGACGTCGGCGACCTGCAAGCCTTCGAGGAAGACCCGTCGGCCATCGACGAGGGACTCGCCGTGCTGTTTGCCTGTCTTGATCATAGATAGCGTGTATCCGCGGCTTAGTAGTGGATGGGCAACGGCCAGGCCGCCGACACCGCGTTTTCGGGCTGGCGGCTTTCGAGGCCCTCGATCGAGACGAAGCGACTGCCGTAGACCACGAGCGGTGTTCCGACGCCGCTCTCGGCAAACTGGACCACGCGGCCGAAGAACGTGACGTGATCGCCCCCGTCGCATTGCGCGTGGGGCAGGCACTCGAAACTGGCCAGGGCACCCTGCAACAGGGGCGCGCGATGGTGTCCGTGTCCGAACTCTATGCCCTCCCATTTCGAGGCGTGCGGCCGGGCGAAGCGTTCGCAGAGGGCGAGCTGATCCAGGGCGAGCACGTTGATGGCGTATCCCGGCACGCGGCACCAGGCGGGTAGGCTCAGCGCGCGCCGGCCGATGCTGAAAAGCACCAGGGGAGGGTCGAGTGAGACGGGGCTGAACGAGCTCATCGTCATGCCGATATACCGGCCATCGACGTCGTCCCAGGCGGTCGCCACGATCACACCGGTGGGGAAACGCGCCAGCGCCTGGCGAAAGCCACGCGCTTCAAGCCCCGGCTGCGCCGCCGTACCTGTTGCCTGCACCATCGGATCCTGACATTCGTTATTCTAAATTAGCTTCAGGATAAAGCTAATTCACAAACCTAGTCAACCAGGAGCCAGGGTGGCCGCGGCGGGTTCAGACCGGTAAGCTCCCGCCATGGCCAGCAAACGTACTTCGGGCAAGCGCGCGTCCGCTGCGCCGGTGACAGTCTCCCGCCGGGAACTCCTGATCGGGGAGTCGGACGAGGCATTCCGGCATTTCATTCATGGCCTGCTCGCATTCGGGGAGAGGATGCTCGCAGTGCGCGCCGGGTTTGGCGAACTGATTGGCCTCTCCGGAATTCAGTACACCGTTTTGGTGTCCATCGCGCATCTGCAGACCCGGCACACGGTGAGCGTCGGGGCGGTGGCGGCCCACCTACACTTGAGCGGCGCGTTCATTACGACCGTCACGAATCAGCTGGTAAGTGCTGGTTTCATTCGCAAGTCACGTGCTCCGGGCGACCGGCGTGTGGCGGTACTGGTGACCACGCCCAAAGCCCAACAGTCGCTCGATCAACTCGCACCCATGCAGCGCCAGGTCAACGACCAGTTGTTCGCGCCGCTCACGCGTGCGCACTTTGAGGAACTCTCGCGCAGCATGGATTCGTGGATCGAGTCGGGCGATCGCGCGGTGGCGCTACTGGATTACCTTAAGCATGGTCCGGTGGCAAAGACAGGGAGTTAAGCGTTGCAACTCGGTGCATCTGGTTGCAATTCCTGTGGGTAGTAGGCGGTCGTGGATCGAATCCGCATTTATTTGCAATCATATTTGCAGCGGCTCCTTGCAAAATCTGTGTGTCTGTCCACCGCTGATTTTTATGCCCATTTTTCGGCTACGAGGCCGCAGAGCACTTGACTTCGAACCTGACGCTAGACCAGACCCGAGTGCAGGTGACCGCTGCGGGACGAAAGCTGATGGGGTAGCTGATCAGAGGCGTCATGGGCGGCGCCGTCAGGCAGCTGCTCGAATGGTCAAGGAAGCGAGCTGCTCCCTCAGATCGGTGGAATCGTCGAGGGGCCCATCGAGCTACCGAGAGTCGGCCTTCACTTTGCCACTCAACTTGGCACGGCCGCGAATGGTTGACTGCAGGCGGCCCGCGGCCGAACGGTTCTGAAGTACCCAGAGGCGCTCATCAAAACCTCGCCGCAGCTCGGCGAGCGCCGATTCGGTCTGCGCCGCGGACTGCTCCACGATTTGCATGAGGGCGTCATACTCCGCTACTGCAATGATGACGGCCTCAGGCTCATCGCGATTCGTGACCAAGAGTGTTCCCTTACTCCGCAACGTATTCATCACCCCTCGCCACCGAGCTTGTTGAGATCGGACGCAGGGGCGCGAGGCAGTCTCGCCAGAGGTAAAAAGGCTGTCTTCGCTGAGGTGGTCATATCCGCTTCGCAACGCTATGTGGCGCTTTTGGCATTCTTCCCAAGCATGGCTACTCGGTGCAGTTTAGGCTCGGCAGTGCGCCCTTAGGTAGCTACTGAGCGCTCAGCCACGACCACGGCTCTGTGACCTCGAATTCTAAGCAGTTCCGGCACGTGCTCCGGAGGTGCCGGCAAAGGAATTCGCGCCACGCGCTGACCCGCCTCAACCCGAGCCCAATAACCCCGCCCGGGTCGGGGAATGGCTGCTCGCCGACACAGCTTCGCGAGGGCCACGTCTGACACGCCGAGCTGTTCTGAAATTTCGGTGCCGGGCGCAGTCCACACGAGTTCGTGCAGGGTCTCGCGTTTGAAGTAGTGACGATGACGCGCTCGCGCGTCGTCCGGGCGTAACACCCGCTCCGCGCAGAGCACGGCGGGTGCCGGGCTCAGCCGCAAATGCCCTGTGGCGAACGACAGAACCCGGTTGCCATGATCGGTCAACGCGTCGCGGCGGTGCTGCGTCTCGAAGTAGGCGTACCCCAGCGTCGTCTTGAGATCGCGATGGTTCAGCACATCGCCTATGAGGTGCAACGAGACGCCCGCTTGCGCAAGCCATGACCCCACGGTGCGCCGGATATCGTGGACACGAATGCTCTTTAGTCCCGCTCGCTGGCAAACCCGCTTGAGCGGTCTGCCCAATCCCGTCAGGGGTTGGCCCGGCTTGTGCCACAGATGATGTGCGGGTTGCCGGCAACTCGTGGGATCGCCTTCAAGCGTGCGAGCGCGGCCTCACTCAACGGCGCGAGCAGCGGTTCCCCATTCTTGGTCAGTCCGATGAAGAGCGTCTTCACGTCCCAATCGACGTCGTCCCACCTGGCTTTCAGCAGCTCGCGCATCCGCAGGCCCGTCAACAGCAGCATCCACAGGCCGTGTCGCGCGTACTCGTTGTCCTCGGCCTCGAGGGCGCGGATGAACCCCGGCATTTCGATCATGGTGATATAGCGCCTTCGCCGGCGCTCGGGAAACCGCACGATCCCGCCGCTCGGATTCGCGTGATCGCGAGGCACGAAGCCGGCCACTTTGCCCCAGTTGAACATCACGCGGACGAGATCAAGGAAGTGATTCGCGGCATAGGGGTGCTGGGCGCCGACATCCCGGTGAATGGGTTCGAGGTCGGCGCTCGTGACCGTCGCCGCGAGACGCCGAAGCTGCGGGAGGATTCGACGTCGCAGAACGGACTGATCGGTCTTCCAGTTGAGGCGTTTCGCGCTCGCGTGCTGCTCGATGAAGGCCGCGCAGAGCTGGGCGATCGTCTTCGCCGCTCGCCGCCGCCGCGAGGGCGCCCTCGGATCCTCGCCGCTCGCCGCGTGGGCGATGCAGAGGACCGCCTTGGTGCGGGCCTCATCGAGCGTGAGCCGCTCCACCCGCGAGAGCACCGCGAGCCGCTTTCTGCCCTGGAGGCGGTACGCGCACACGTAGGCACGACGACCGCTGGGATAGACCCGGAGACCGAAGCACTCGAGCTCCGCGTCCCAGTAGATGCACTGGTGATTCACGCCCGGCCCGACGTGAGGCAGGGCATGAAGAGTTTCCGGATCCAAGGCTACGATCGGCATGGGCACGGCCTTCGGGTAGAGTGACCGTGAAGTGACCGCCCCGAGTCGCAAAACCACGCCGAGATAC
>JBDTUL010000277.1:0-8066 GCA_040007735.1 Gammaproteobacteria bacterium
GAAGAGGCGGCATGGATCGAGAGGCACCGCCAGCTCTGGGACGCACGCTTCGACGAGTTGGACAAGGTTGTAGAGGAATTGAAACGGAAGGAGAAAGTCGGTGCACGAAAGAAGAGATAGTGAGCCCACCCCCATGAAGAATCGCCCGACGGTGGAACGGAAGTCCGAGCGTGAGCTAGTCGTTACGCGAATCTTCAACGCCCCGGCGCGCATCGTGTTCGAGGCGTGGACCCGGGCCGAGCTGTTCAAGCAGTGGTGGGTGCCGAAGTCGTTGGGCATGTTCCTGCGTTCCTGCGAGATGGATGTTCGTGTCGGGGGCGGGTACCGTTTGGTGTTCGGCCACGATGCCTCAAACCCTGCCGAGTTCTTCGGTAGGTATATCGAAGTGACACCGCACTCGCGCCTCGTCTGGACCAATGACGAAGGTGGTGACGGTGGACCCGTTACCACGGTGACCTTCGAGGAAAAAGCTGGCAAGACGCTGCTGGTCATGCACGAGCTCTATCCCTCGAAGGAAGCTCTCGACGCTGCCGGCACCGGGGCGGCGGATGCGATGGGCGAAACGTTCGAGCAACTGGACGAGCTTCTCGTCACGCTGGGCGCGAGCATGCGGCGGTCATGAAGTCGTCGATCTCGCGGCCGGCCGCCTGAATGAGGCCGACGTGACCTATGGTCGATGTGGGCGCTGGTGCGGAGAAGGGCCGGCAAGGCGTTCCCTTACGACTTCTCCTGCCCGCTCACGAGTGCGGACAGTGCGCGGCGGTTGGCATCAGGGTGGGACGTGAGCAAGACGACCCGCTGAAATTCAACCCCGGCATTCAGTGGCCGCCGGCCGCGCCCCCTCAACCCGATGTTCGGCGCGCGAGGCGCTCGTTCTGCGGGAACATGTGACGTTTGGCCTCGTCATCCATCTCGGTCTTGAACGCATATCGTGTAGCAAGCTCCGCGACGCGCGCCGCAGCCGGGCGGGCGCTGATCTCATCGACCAGGCGTTTGACGTTCGGCAGCGTGCTCCAGACTTCCGCGCCCAGCACGAACGGCAGGGCTCGTGCCCAACCCCACACCGCCATGTCGACGATAGTGTAGGTGTTCCCGAGCATGTAGCGATTGGCGCCCAGGCGGCGATCGAGAATGCCCCAGTGCCGTTCGGCCTCGTACACATAACGGTTCACCGCGTACTCTTTGGGTTCCGGCGCGAAGTGCTGGAAGTGCACGGCCTGACCGGAATACGGCCCAATGCCGCTTGCCACGAACATGAGCCACGACAGCAGCTGCGCGCGAGCGGCCGGTGTGCTCTCGGGCAGGAACTGATTCGTCTTCTCCGCCAGATAGAGCAGGATCGCATTGCTGTCGAACAGCACGGCATCGCCATCCACCAACGCCGGCAGCTTTGCATTCGGATTGATCGCCATGTACGCGGCGGCAAACTGCTCGCCCTTGCGCGTGTCGACCGGTACCACTTCGTACGCGAGACCGCTCTCCTCGAGAAACAGCGCGACTTTGGCGGGATTGGGAGCGGGGTTATAGTAGAACTTGATCATGGGAGTCTCATCCTGTGTCGCGTGGTCGACGGCGAAGAACTTTGCTTTGCAGGCGAGCTTGTCGCCACACGCCACGCTGGCGGAGCCGTTCGGTGAGTGCGGGCTCATTCTAGAGCACATGATATAAAATGCTTGGCAAAAGGGGGGTGCGATGCCTGAACACGTCGCCTCTGGACCCACCGCTCTGGTGCTGGCCGGCGGGGCCAGCCTCGGGGCGATTCAGGTCGGTATGCTGGCCGTGCTGGTCGCCGGCGGTTTTCGTCCCGATTTTGTGGTCGGCGTGTCAGCAGGCGCACTCAACGGCGCGTTCTTTGCGCACGATCCGACACTGGCAACGCTCGAGCGCATGACTTCGCTGTGGTGTGGGGTGACAACCCGGCAGGCGCTTGGTCTTTCCTGGCTCTCGCTTCGCGGGGTCCTCGGTCTGCGAGACCACATCGCCAATCCGCGTGGGTTGCGAACCTTGCTCGAGCGTCACCTGCCGCACCGTCGATTCGAGGAATTGTCGCTGCCCCGCGAACCCGCTCCTCCTAGCGTGAGGGAAATTCCTCTAGTTCCAACAAAATCCTAACTTCTCGAGTCGGCAGCAGCCGGCGAGAGCGCGAGCCTGCGTCGGAACCGGCGACGCCCCATCGCGTTACAAATAGCGCGGCATCCTGTCGCGTGATCGCTCCAGGAGATGTCAATTCCCTTGCGCAAGTCCAAGCGAGTTCTCGTAATCGACGTCGGGGGTTCCCATGTCAAGGTTCTTGTCAGCGGTCGCAAGGAGAGGCGGCGATTCGTCTCCGGACCGCGGATGACTCCTGAACGCGTGGTCGAGAAAGTGAAGGCGACCGTTGCCGGCTGGCGGTACGACACCGTTACGCTGGGTATTCCGGGGCCAATTCTCCACGGTCGAGTCGTTGCGCAACCGCCAAACCTCGGCCCGGGTTGGACGGGGTTCGACTATGCCGCCGCCTTCGAGCGTCCCGTGAAGATCATGAACGACGCCGCGATGCAGGCGCTCGGCGCGTACAGCGGCGGCAGAATGCTGTTCCTTGGATTGGGCACGGGCCTCGGCTCGGCACTCATCATCGACGGCTCCATTGAGGCAATGGAGCTCGGCCACCTGCCTTACAAAAAGAAAACCTACGAGGACTACGTGGGAGCGCGCGGGCTCGAGAAGCACGGCCTCCACAAGTGGCGCAAGCACGTGTTCGCAATCGTGGACCACTTCGTCACCGTGCTGCTTCCGGAATACACGGTTATCGGCGGCGGCAACGCGGGCCGGCTCAAACAAATGCCACCGGGATGCCGGCTCGGCAACAACGCTGATGCCTTCCTCGGCGGCTATCGAATATGGGAAACCACGCGTGAACGAGCCAGCTGATTCCGACGCCCTGGTGTTCTTCGGCGCAACCGGCGATCTGGCCCACAAGCAGATCTTCCCTGCGCTGCATGCAATGGTGAAGCGTGGAAACCTCGACGTGCCGGTCATCGGCGTTGCCAAGGCGGGTTGGACTCTGGATCAATTGCGCGCTCGGGCCCACGACAGCATCGAAAAGCACGGCGGCGGCGTGGATTCCGCGGCGTTCCAGAAGCTGTCGCAGCTGCTGAAGTATGTAGACGGTGATTATGCCGATGCCGCAACTTTTCGCTCCGTGCGACAAGCTCTTGGGGAGGCGCGGCGTCCGGCACACTACCTGGCGATTCCGCCCGCGCTATTTGCCAAGGTGGTCGAACAACTTGCCGGCGCCGGTTGCGCGGCCGGTGCGCGCGTCATCATAGAGAAACCCTTCGGCCACGATCTCGAGTCCGCACGTGCGCTCAATCGCCTGCTGCTGCAGACCTTCGATGAGGATCACATCTTTCGCATCGATCATTTTCTCGGCAAGCGCTCGGTACAAGGCATGCGCTTCTTCCGGTTCGCGAACGCAATCCTCGAGCCGATATGGAATCGCAAGTACATAGCCAGCGTGCAGATCACGATGGCGGAACAGTTCGGTGTGCAGGGGCGTGGTGCCTTCTATGATCAGACGGGCGCGCTGCGAGACGTGGTGCAGAATCACCTGTTTCAAGTGTTGACCGACGTCGCAATGGAGCCGCCAGGTCGTCCCGACACCGAGTCGATGCGGGATGAGAAAGTGAAGGTGTTGAAGTCGATTCCGGCGCTCGCTCGCGGCGACATCGCGCTTGGCCAGTTTCGCGGCTATCTGCAGGAGCCGGGCGTTGCCCCCGGTTCAAACGTTGAAACGTTCGCGGCCCTGCGACTCGAAATCGATTCGTGGCGCTGGCAGGGCGTGCCGTTCTTCATACGGGGCGGCAAGCGGCTGCCGTTGGATTGTACGGAGGTCATCGTGCAATTGCGTAAGCCGCCACAGCTGTTCCCGAATCTGGTGTTACCCCCGAACTATGTGCGGTTTCGCATCGGCCCCGATGTGGCGATCGCGATAGGCGCATCGGTGCTCGATTCCGTTCAGGAGCTGAAGAGCAGAAGCACGGAGTTACTCGCGGTAAGTCACCCTGCGGCGGACGATATGGGCGCGTATGAGCGTGTGTTGAGCGATGCGCTGGCAGGCGACACAGCAGTATTCGCTCGCGAGGATTACGTCGAGGAAGCGTGGCGCATCGTGGACCCGGTGCTTGAATCCGACACGCCCGTGACCGAATACGAGCCTGGTACGTGGGGCCCCGCCGAGCTGCCGTCTCGTGTGACGCCGACCGGCGGGTACGACGCGCCCCACTAGCGACCGCCCGCATGCGCGCCGACGGCGCGAATTCCGGGTCTCCTCCAGGCTGTCGAAGGTGTCCTGGCGAACCTGGCGCCATTCGTCTTGCGGATTTCGTTACCATCCCGGCTGCGTTCGTGAGTTCGCGGGGAGGGTGTGCCTTTGGGTCGCAAGATAATGGGTCTTCTGCTGCTCGTCCTGCCGGCGGTAGCCGGCGCAGCCGACAACGGCTCTGATTTAACATCGTCAGGCTTCGGGTTGTGCGCGCTGGCCGCCTTTGTCTTCGCCTATGGATTAGTCATAGCCGAAGAGATGACCGAGCTGCGCAAGTCCATTCCGGTGCTCATCGCAGCCGGCATCGTCTGGATGCTGGTGGCCGCGGCCTGGAGCGGCATCCCAGGCAAGGACGCCGGAGAAGCCCTGCGCGAGAACCTGCTCGAATACGCCGAGTTGCTGTTGTTCCTGCTCGCCGCAATGACCTACGTCAACACGATGCAGGAAAGAAATGTCTTCGCGGCGCTGCGCGGCTGGCTGATCGCCCGCGGCCTGTCGTTGCGCGCCTTGTTCTGGATCACGGGCCTCATGGCTTTCTGGCTGTCACCGGTGCTCGACAATCTCACCACCGCGCTGGTGATGGGCGCGGTCGTCATAGCGCTGGGAGGAGGCAATCGCCGCTTCGTCGTCCCCGCGTGCATCAATATCGTCGTGGCCGCCAATGCGGGCGGCGCGTTCAGCCCGTTCGGTGACATCACGACGCTGATGGTCTGGCAGAAAGGGGTTGTGCGGTTCGGCGAGTTCTTCGCGCTGCTGCTGCCCTCGCTGGTCAACTGGCTGGTGCCGGCGGTCTGCATGAGTTTCGCGATTCCCAAAGGGAAGCCGGCGGCCGAGGCCGCGCCGGTGCATCTGAAGCACGGTGCCGGCCTCGTGGTAGTGCTGTTTGCCGTCACGATTGCAGGCACCGTCCTGCTGCATCAGTTCCTGCATTTGCCGCCGTTCATCGGCATGATGACCGGCCTCGGCCTGTTGCTGGTCGCCGGCCATCGCATTCGTCATCGTGAATTGTTCGATTTCGCTGCTATGGTGCCCGAGGCATTGCCGGAAGGGTTCAAGCCCGCGATGCGCCCCTTCGACATTTTTATCAGCATGAAGCGCGTGGAATGGGACACCCTGATGTTCTTCTATGGCGTGGTGCTGTGTATCGGCGGGTTGGGCGCGCTCGGCTACCTGCACTTGCTGTCCCAGAACTCATACTCCGGGTTGGGGCCCACCGTAACGAATGTGCTGGTCGGTGTCGCCTCGGCGATCGTCGACAACATCCCCATCATGTATGCGGTGCTGAATGTTCAGCCCGACATGTCGCACGGTCAGTGGCTGCTCGTCACGCTCACGGCCGGTGTCGGCGGCTCGTTGCTTTCGATCGGCTCCGCAGCTGGAGTGGCGCTGATGGGGCAGGCGCGGGGTGTGTATACCTTCGCCTCGCATCTGAAGTGGAGCTGGGCCATCGCGCTCGGCTACGTCGCATCCATCGCCGTGCATTTCGCGGTGAATGCGGCCCACTTCGCGCAGTAACGGCACAACCATGCCACCCGTTCCGTCGCCGCACGCCCTGGGGGCACTCGGCGTGACCGTAGTGACACTTGCCGTGTTCGCCTCCGGGCGCGTCCGCATTGAGCTTGCCTGTCTGGGGGTCATCGCGGTCCTGGCATTGGGCTTCTACCTGGCGCCGTTCGAAGTCGCGGGGCGCTACACGGGAATGCAGGTCGCATTCGGCGGCTTTGGTCATGAGGCGCTCATTGCGATCTGCTGTCTGATGATTCTCGGCAGAGGGCTCGTCGTCACCGGGGCACTCGATCCAGCCGCCCATGCGCTCGCCAACATCTGGCGCCGCAGCCGCACCCTGGGCATGGCGTTCTCGTTGCTCATCTGCGCGGCTCTGAGCATGTTCGTCAACGACACGCCGGTGCTCGTGCTCGCTTTGCCGATCCTCCTGTCTTTGGCCGTGCGGGCCGGCGTTCCCGCTTCGAAGACGTTGATGCCGGTGAATTGCGCGATCCTGATCGGCGGCATGGGCACGACGATCGGTACGTCGACGAACCTGCTCGTCACCTCGATTGCCAGCGACCTTGGCGTGCCGCATTTCGGCGTCTTTGCGTTCACCGATATCGCCCTGATCGCCGCCGCTGTCGCGTTTCCATACCTGTGGTTCATCATGCCGCGCCTGTTGCCGACACGCACGCCGGAGGAGACAGAGGCGCCGCGACACTACGCGTCTGTGATGTTCCTGGGCAGGACCGCGCCCGATAGAACGCTTGGGACGTTACGCGCCAGGTTTTCGAAGCTCGAAATCTCAGATGTGGCGCACCGCGCGGGCGGCGCACATCTTGCCGGGGATCATGTCCTCCTTCGTGAAGGCGACCGGCTGTTCGTCAGTGGAACGGCTGACATGCTGCTGGATGCGTCGGGCTCGATCGGTGCCCATCTGGCCGATCCGGTCTTGCTTGCGGAGATCACGGCCGACGCGGATGAGCGAAGCGAAATCGAGCGCCTGGCCCATTTCGTCGTGGGGGCCGATGCGACGCTGATCGGGCAATCCGTCAAGGCGGCGCGAATCGCCGATCGATATCAGGTCGCCGTCCTCGGCGCGTCACGTTCCACGCGCATGCCCGGCGTCGAGCGAAGTCCGGTTGTCGAGCAACTGGACACAGGTGACGTGCTACTCGTGCGCGGAGCACCCAGTCGTCTGAAAGGGTTTGAGATTGGCGAAGGCCTGCACATGCTCGATGGCGCGCAGGATCTGCCGCGCACGTCGAAGGCACTGGTGGCGCTGATCATCGTAGCCAGTGTCATCCTGCTCGCGGCGACCCGGATTCTGCCGATTGCGGTGTCGGCGCTGGCGGGCACCATCGCGATGCTTGCCGCAGGCTGCGTCAGGCTCGATCGCATCGGGCGTGCGCTGAGCGCCGAGGTCATACTGCTGGTTGCAGCCAGCATCGCGCTGGGTCGTGCGTTGGTTGAGACGGGTGCGGCGGACTGGCTGGCCGCCCTTTTTGCCGCGGGCCTCAGCACCTCTCCACCGGCATTGGTGCTTGCTGCGCTGATGGTGTTCGTAGCGGTGTTGACGAACTTTGTTTCGAACGCAGCAGCCGCCGCCATTGGTACTCCGCTCGCTGTCAGCCTCGCGCATCAGCTGAGTATCAATGCTGAGCCTCTGGTGCTCGCGGTGCTGTTTGGCTGCAACCTCTGCTATGTCACGCCCATGGCCTACCAGACAAATCTCCTGATCATGGGCGCCGCACGCTACGAGTTCCGCGATTTCGTACGCGCGGGTTTGCCGCTGGCGGTGCTCATGATCGTGACGCTCGCGATCCTGCTCGTCAGGCGCTACGGGCTGTAGCGCTGAGGTTTCGAACGCCGGGTCGTGTAGCATGCGGTTGCCGAGCGGAACACGAAGGGGATCTCACCCGTTGAATTCTCGTACGGCATCGCCTCAGGAGTTTTCAATGTCCCGCAGTTCAAATCGCCTGGCCAAGGCCCGCCGCCCGGTGAAGCGCAAACGTAAGCAGGCTACCCCGACGCGGGCGTCGGATGCGTTGGCGCTCGAAACACTGCAGGAATTTCGCACCATCTTCGCCTCGGCCCGCCATCACGACGCCGACGTGCGGCGAATCTCCGGCATCTCCGGTTCGCAGGTCTGGGCCCTGTCGGAAATCGCCCGATCGGGCGGTATGCGGGTCAACGATCTTTCGGAGCGGATGGCCCTGCATCAGACGACCGCCAGCAATCTCATCAATGCACTGGTCGAGCGCAAGCTCATCCG